>JADQBU010000180.1 GCA_016278435.1 Halanaerobiales bacterium | reverse complement strand
TTTCACTATCTAGTATTCGCTTAACTGCTATTTATAATTAGTTTTTTTTTAGTTCATGTTCATTAAATTTCCTCTCAAGTTCCTTAATCCTTTCTTCCATAACACTGATAGTCTTACCAACAGGGTCGGGAAGTTGATTGTGGTTCAAATCCAGTTCTGGATGAATTTTTCTATCGGTGGAAGCTATAATCCGACCGGGTACACCTACTACAGTAGAATTGGCCGGAACCGGATTCAAGACCACTGAACCTGCTCCTACTTTAACATTATCACCAATCTCTATTGAGCCCAGTATCCTGGCACCTGCTCCGATCATAACATTATCACCTATTGTAGGATGGCGTTTCCCTTTTTCTTTTCCAGTTCCTCCCAGAGTAACACCCTGATAAAGTGTTACATTATCTCCAATTAATGTAGTTTCACCTATAACTACACCCATCCCGTGGTCTATAAAAAATCCGTTACCAATCTCTGCCCCGGGATGGATTTCAATACCGGTAAATAATCTAATAATCTGGGAAATAAGGCGTGGTAATGTCCGCAGACCCATTTTATAAAGATAGTGAGAAAACCGGTGGAAAACAATGGCATGGAGACCAGAATAACACAGTATAACTTCCAGAATATTATTTACAGCCGGATCACGATCATATACGGCTCTTATATCTGATTTAAAGTTTTTAAGCACTCATCATCACCCCACATTTTAATTATAAGTAAGTTGATTAATTTGGTCAGGTTTTGTATTTATTATTTTACCAGATTAAACTATCGTTGTCAACTTAAAAAACATCCATTACATTCAGAACACTTCTTTAAAAGTATTTGATGACATCTTGGGCATCTAATAAGTTCTTTATCCTCAATTTTATAACCACATCGGGGACAAATTCTCAATCCAACTTCACATTTCATCTGCTCTCCCCTCCTGTTATTAGATTATCCCGGCAACTATACTCCCTGGTTGCATTATAAAATTTGGGCAAAACTTAAATTATATGGGCAACTATACCCCCAACAGTAAAAGCGGTTATCCAGCTGCCGAACCAGATATACACTGCATCCCTCCAGTTGCGTTCTTTAACCATAATCATCATGGCCGCAATACAGGGAACAAATAGTGTAAGAGTTATCAGGGCAACTGTAGTCTGTTCAGGAGTTAAACTCATCGAATTAAGTCCCGCAGCCCCGAAATCCCTGCGTACAATTCCCATAATAAAGGCTGTAGATACATCCTGTGGCAGCTGCAACCAGTTGGTAATGGGCAAAAGCCAGTTCTGGAGCAATCTTAATAAACCTGTTTCCTTCAGTACTGTCAAAAGCAGTGATCCAATAGCAAAAATGGGACCTGCTTCTATAATAAATGATTTTGCCTTTAAATAAGTCTTGATAAAAACATTTTTAAGCCGGGGAACTCTAAGTGGTGGTAGATCAATTAACAGATCCGTTGATTGACCAGGTAGTACTGCATTTAATCCAGTCCCGGCTATTATATAAACTGCCAGGATCGTAATAATATATATGATAAAATATTTATACCCCAGTGGGGCAATTAATCCCGCAATAACTCCCAGTTGAGCCGAGCAGGGAATAGCCAGACCCAGCAGAAAGATAGCAATAATCCGCTCCCGGTTCGACCCCAGAAGACGGGTTGTAATCGTGGCCATTGTAACACAACCAAAGCCCAGCAACATGGGTATAATCGCTCTTCCATTTAAACCCAGAAAGGTAAGCACCCTGTCTGTGAGGGCTGCTATCCGGGGCATATAACCCGAATCTTCCATAATAGAAAGAAAGAAGTAAAACCCTGTTACTAATGGTAAAAGAAGACCCAGAGCGTAAGTCACAGTCATCGTTAAAAGCCCATATTCACCGATCAATAACCTACCAAATAGCGAACCTGGTTCGATAAACCTGTTCACTATATTTCTAATAAATGGCTCATATATGTTAATAAAAATTGTTTCTTCTGTGAATCCAACAATAGTCTGAGCTATAAAGACTCCTACAAACTGATATAACAAATATAAAGCAACTACTAAAAGTGGTATTCCGGTCAGAGGGTTTAACATCAGATTTCCCAGTCTGGTTTTAATGTTTACATTTTCCTGAGAAATACTGACTACTCTGTCGATAATCTTATTAATTCTTCTTCTCCGGATGCGATAGATCTCCTCCCGGTAATTAAGCGGCTCTCTGCCATTTTTTTCGGCAACAAAGGAATCTCCCTCCATGATTAATAATCCTTCAGCCCTGTCCTTAATCTCATCAGTCAGATGATTAAATTCAGAATATATCTCCTGATTCTCCTGTAGTGAGTTATTTCCCCGGCGGGCCAGAGAAATAGATTCACTTACCGTATCTAATCCTTTACCTGAAGTAGCAACTGTTTCGATTACCGGGACACCAAGAAATTCAGAGAGTAATTTTACATCAATATCAAGGCCATTTTCAACGGCTTCATCCATCATGTTTAAAGCTACCACCACAGGTTTTCCCATATCAATAATCTGCTGGGTTAAAAATAAATCCCTCTCCAGGTGAACAGCATCAACAATATTTATTACAATATCAGCCGAGATGATTACATCTCTGGCCACCTTTTCTTCATCGTTAAAAGATGATACACCATATACCCCTGGTGTGTCAAATACAGCATAATCCCTATAACTACCCGAACTTATCTCCAGGGTTGTTCCCGGATAGTTTGACACAGATACATATAGACCGGTCAGGTAATTAAAGAATATAGATTTTCCGACATTGGGGTTGCCGGCCAGAACAATTTTTTCCGTTCCAGTTGGTATATCCATCTGTTGTGTAATAGTGCAGCAGTCCATCTTCTCCCTCCTCTATGAGCCTAAATTTATCTGTATATTTCTTGCTAATCTTCTGCCAATAGCAATTTCCTGCAGTCTGTTTTTAACAATCACCGGTCCTCCAGGAATCTTGTTCTGGCAAGTCAGACTTGCTCCATCGCTAATTCCAAATCTAAGAGCCTGAACCCTGACATAATCATCATTTATACGGCTAATCTCAAAACGATCTCCCTTTTTTACTTCAGCTAAAGTCATTATATTCACTTCCTTTTGAGAATGTTTTTCAATTCGTCTTTAATTATATTATAATGAAAGCCATTCTCATTGTCAAGTATATTTCTGGTATCTTTATAGATTTACTCGGGTTTTCCTTGAAAAAAGTATTTCTGCTTGAAAGAGTGGGTCTTGTCGACCCACTCTTTAGTTTAATAATTTTCTACTTTAAAATCATTATTTAACCATTCTATTCAACTGTAACACTCTTGGCTAGATTCCGCGGTTGGTCGATATCACAGCCCCTTTCCAGAGCAGTATAATAGGCCAACAACTGGAGTGGAATAATAGCCAGTACCCCACTCAACAGACTATTTAAAGCCGGAATATAGATTACATTATCGGCCGCTTTCTCTATTTCCCTGTTACCGGCAAAGGTAAGTGCTGTTACCTTTGCTCCCCGGGATTTAACCTCTTTAATATTACTGATTATCTTCTCATATATCTTTTCCCTGGTAGCTACAGCTATCACTGGCACATCGTCTTCAATAAGAGCCAGTGTCCCGTGTTTTAATTCCCCGGCCGGATAGGCTTCAGCCTGGATATAGGCTATCTCTTTCATCTTTAAAGCACCTTCCAATACTAACGGGAAGTCGGTATTTCTGCCGATAAAGAAGGCACTTCTGCAATTTTTCAATCCCTTTGCCTTTTCAGCAATCAGTTCTTCATTCTCCCTGATAACCCTGGCAGCCAGTTCCGGCAAACGGAGTACATCATCAATAAGCTCTGTCTTTAATTCCTCTGAAATGGTTGACCTCTGACCGGCAAAATTGATTGCCAGCAAATAGAATACAGCAACCATATTGAGATAGGCTTTGGTGGAAGCAACAGCTATCTCAGGCCCGGCTTTAAGATATAATACTTCATCTGCTTCCCGGGCGATGGTACTTCCAGTTACATTGGTAATGGCCAGCACTTTTGCACCCTTTTTTTTTGCTAACCGTAATCCAGCCAGTGTATCTGCTGTCTCTCCGGACTGACTTACTACTATTACCAGGGTATTATCATCTATAATTGGATCTCTGTAACGAAATTCGGAACCCAAATCAACATTAACATCTATCCGGGCCAGTTCCTCGATGATATATTTGCCCATCTGGCAGGAATAAGAAGCAGTCCCACAGGCGATTAGTTGAATTTTATTTATCGATTGAGGCAAATCAATCTCACTTAGATTGAGACCTGTAGAAGAAATGCGGTTATTCAGTACCCGGCGCAAGGCATCAGGCTGTTCATGAATTTCTTTTAACATAAAATGATCAAAGCCATTCTTCTCGGCCATTTCCGGGTCCCAGTCCACGACAAAAACATCTTTACTTACTTCTTCCCCCCTGTAATTAAATAATTTAATGGTATCCTGAGTTATCTCAGCCATCTCTCCATCATCCAGAACATAAAACTGATTTGTATAATTTAAAAAAGCCGGGATATCTGAAGCAATGAAATTCTCTCCCTCACTTTTACCAACAATCAGTGGGCTGTCTTTGCGGACAGCAATTAATTTATCGGATTCTCTCCGGGATAATATCGCCAGAGCATAAGAGCCTTCCAGCTGTTCAGTTACCTTGATTACTGTTTCCCTTAAATTCCCCTGGTAGTAAAAATCCAGTAGATGGGCAATTACTTCTGTATCTGTGTCCGATTCAAATAAATAACCCCTGGCTTCCAGTTCATCTTTTATTTCCTGGAAATTTTCAATAATCCCATTATGGACAACAACAAAATCTCTTTTCTGGTCATAATGGGGGTGTGAATTATTATCTGAAGGACGTCCGTGAGTTGCCCATCTGGTATGACCGATTCCAGCAGTTCCTGATGGAGAATCTGCTAAAACAATATTTTCAAGTTCTGCAAGTTTGCCCTCTTTCTTTAAAACTTCAATCTCATGAGAATTCTTGACAGCAATTCCTGCTGAATCATAACCCCTGTATTCCAGCCGTTTCAAGCCTTCCAACAGAATCGGTGTTGCCTGCTTATTGCCAATATATCCAACTATTCCACACATAAAATATCATTCCCTCCAATCTATTGCTTTTCCCAGTCTATTATTCTCTTTGTTCCGGTAATCACTTACCAGCTTTCAAGAATAACTTCATCAGGCCTGAAGGGAAAGGCCTGGGGGCCATCCGCCGAAAGATCGATAAACCCCCTCCTCGTCAACTTAGATACTGTCACGGGCATATCTAAGTCCGGGCGCTATAATTATTATTTTTTCAATCCACACCACCTCCTTTAATTAAGTTTCTACCAATCCTAATCTATTATAGCACAACTAAAGATTAATGTTAATTTAATTCCCTGCTAATTATTGCCACTAACCTTTCCAGCCAGTATCTGAGCTTACTTTCATCCTTACTCTCCAGCATTACCCTGATAACCGGCTCAGTCCCGGAGGCCCGGACAAAAACCCTGCCGTTATCACCCAGATCTCCTTCTGCCTCCCTGATACAGGCCTTTATCTCTTCATTATCATTTAATCTATTCTTGAATTTAACCCTGATATTGGCCAGTTTCTGGGGCCAGGGTTTTAACTTACCGGCCAGATGACTTAACGGCTGCCCGGTTTCTTTGATAACCTGTACTATCTGGAGTGCGGTCAGCACCCCATCACCAGTTGTATTATAATCCAGAAAAATAATGTGACCCGATTTTTCTCCACCCAGATTATAATTATTTTTCAGCATCTCTTGAAGTACATATCTGTCACCATTACGGGTAACAACCATCCGGGCTCCCTTTTCCTCCAGTAGTTCTTTTAGTCCAAGATTACTATACCTGGTTGTGACCAGCACATTATTCTGCAGTCGGTCCTCTCCCATTAAATACAGGGCCAGGATAGCCATAATTTTATCTCCATCAATAATATTTCCTCTTTCATCAACCATAATCAGCCTGTCAGCATCACCATCATGGGCAATACCCAGATCAGCTCCTGTCTCCAGCACTTTCTTTTTAATAACCTGGGGATTAGTTGAACCACTATTGACATTAATCTTTTCACCATTAGGACTGTCATTAATAACCAGCAGTTCTGAACCCAACCTCCTGAATACTTCAGGAGCGATAAAATAAGCAGCTCCATTGGCACAGTCCAGAACAATCTTTAAACCTGAAAAATCTACTTTTACAGTAGTTAATAAATGATCTATGTAGTGGTTAATTATTTCTTCATTATCCCTGACTATACCTATCTTTTCATGGGTAGGTGATGGAATACTTGCATAATTATTAAAAATTAAATCTTCAATATCATCTTCCATCCGGTCAACCAGTTTATAACCCTTACTATCAAAAAACTTAATCCCATTATCTGCAATCGGGTTATGGGAAGCAGAGATCATTATCCCTCCCTGACAGTTTTCAGTCCGGGTTAGATAGGCTACCCCCGGAGTGGTGATAATTCCAAGTTTAATTACATCTACCCCGGTCGAAGTTATTCCAGCAGTAAGTGCCGCCTCCAGCATATCACCGGAAATCCTGGTATCCTTACCCATTAACATTAATGGTTTCCCATCCCCGGTTTCTATTTCTTTTGTCAGGTAATAGGCACCTGCCCTGCCGAGTTTGTAAGCAAGTTCACAGGTAAGTTCTTTATTTGCTATCCCCCTTACTCCGTCTGTTCCAAACAACTTTGCCATTTTCCCACTCCTTTAACTGAATTCGTTATATAATATTATTAAATCAAGCAATATGTGTCATTTAATCTGTTATTACTTAATAATTCTATATAAATTTACCCTGTACCTGCCTGAAAACAATATTTATATTTTTAAGATGTAAAATATATGTAAAATAATTAGGTCAGGAAGGATTCGGTTAACCTTTCACGAAATATTAAACTAGGTGATATTAATGAAAAAACAGATAGATACAGAAAGAATTATCAATAATATAAACTATAAAGACATATTAATCATACTGGGAACCTGGTACTTTATGATAGCCATTAATTATTTAACAACAAAATTTAACTTTGATTACCTACCATTTTTCAATGGTTTTCTCCACTTTTTATTTATAACTTCTGGAAGATTTATTTACCTGGCACTATTTATCTTTTATCATATATCCCTATATTCTGCCTCTTTTAAGGAAATTGGCCTGAAATTTTATAAAACCAGACAGCAGCTATTAACAGCTATTCTCCTACTGTCAGTCTTATTTGTATTTGTTATCGTCTTTATAAATATTCCCTTGAGTTTTCAAACAAATACCGGAAACTTTACGCCACTTTACCGGATAGAGAATCCAGAAATCCTGATTAAGAGTTTTATGCCACTGCTGTTATTATTTGTCTTCAATATTATTATTGCCCTCAGCGAACTTATTATATTAATTGTCATCATCTTTGAGTTATTTAATTACAAGTTAAATTCCTACATATCCCTTGTTCTATCTGCTTTATTCTATTCAGTATTGATGCTCGAATTTCTTCCCGAACAGATATTTATCAATTTTATTACTGCAATTATCTGCATATTTGCCTATATTAAGACCAGTGGTTCTCTATTTATTTCTGCTCTCTTTCTTGCCGGTTTTAATGCCCTGTATATCCTTTATATCTACGGTTGGAGTTTCATCAGATTCTAATTCATTTATTCATCCCAAAAAAATGACCGGCTTGGCAACCGGCCATATTATTTAAACTCTCCATATATCGTATTATTACAAACAGGACATCTCTCATGGTTCAGTTTATTCTTTACTTTATAAACATTCCTTGTAATTACCTCTTCTCCACACTCCGGACAAAAAGTATTACTACTTCCCTCAAGATTTACATTTCCCAGATAAACATGGTTTAAATTTCCCCGGGCCTGTTCATAGGCCTGTTTTAATTTATTTACCGGTGTAGCAGGCTTATTCATCCGGCAGTTTGGGAAGTAACGGGAGAGATGCAGGGGAATAGAGGGATTAATACTTTTAAGCCAGGCAAATAGCTTATCTAATTCCTCCTCAGAGTCATTTAATCCTGTAATTAACAGGGTTGTAACCTCCAGATGTACCTTTCCATTCATTAATTCTATATTGTCCATAACTGGCTGTAATTTGCCCCCACAGTATTCACGGTAAAAATCATTATTAAATGCCTTCAGGTCAATATTTACCCCATCAATATAGGGAAGTAATTTTTCCAGTGGCTCCCGGTTTAAATAACCATTAGTTACCAGAACATTCTTTAATCCCTTTTCCCGGGCAAGTTGACTTGTTTTAAAGACATACTCATACCATACAGATGGCTCTGAATAGGTATAGGCAATCCCCACTACACCCTTTTCCTCTGCAATCTGCACAATCTCCCCCGGTTGATATCTCTGTAAGTTCGGCTTTTCCTGACTTATACTCCAGTTCTGGCAGAAGTCACAGCTGAAATTACAGCCATAGGTACCCAGGGAAAGGATTTCTGTTCCCGGATAAAAATGATAGAGAGGCTTTTTTTCAACGGGGTCAATGGCAGCTGAACTCAACTGGCCGTAATTCTCTGTATATAACTCGCCCTGTTTATTAATTCTCACCCCACAGATACCTGATTTGCCATCACCAATATTACATTCATGGGGACAGAGCTGACACTGTACTCTTCCCTGGTCAAGTTTCCTTGTAAAATTCTCAATAACCTTATACTTCATATCTTTCCACCCTGAATCTATATAATTTATAATCAGTTCCCGCTGGAATTCCTGCCTTCCGTCGTGCTATATCCACCTGGGTATCAACTGTATCAACACCTTCCAGATTGGGCAATAGAAGGCCTGTCCTGGAACCTTTCTGAACTATCACACCATATTTATCAGGGTCCAGCTCATCCTTACCCTTGACCTCTTCAGCCTCTCCCAGTACATCAACAGATATTTCAAGTTCATCAAGTTCCTCCCTTGCAACAGGAGGAAAGCGGGGATCCCGGCTACAGGCGCTGATGGCATTACTTATAATCTCCTCAGCCATATTTTCCCTGGTAGCCTCAATGGTTCCTATACACCCCCGTAAATTTCCTTTCTTTTTAATAGATACAAAGACACCGGCTCTCTTCTCTTTTAATTCTGCTGGCAGATTATCAGGTTTTTTTCTGATTCCACTTGTAACATAATCTTCAATGGTATCCCGGGCCAGCTCCACAATTTTCTCAGAATTTGCTAACATTAATCTTCCCTCCTGTAGATACCAACTATGGCATAACCCACACCAAAAGTTCCTTCATATGACTTTACCTCGGTCTTTGTCTTTAATCCCTTGAGGGCTCCCAGTAAGATTATCACAGGTCTTAAACCACACTCTCCTGCTTTTTGAATCAACCCTGGATCCATATTTAAAATCTCTTCATAATCCTCACTGCCCAGAGCATCAACAAGCTTCTGGTCAAATTCCTGACCACGGGGATTAAACCCGGCCGGAGCCCCTGGTTTTAAACGGTGGGATAGATCTCCACTGGCAATTATTACAGCATCAATACCCATCTTGTCAAGGGTCTCCTGGATTATGGTGCCAAACTCATATAATCTTTCATAAGAAAGCAAACCCATGTTTAATGGGACCAATGGAACATCGACTCCTGCCTTCTGTAAAAAATAGAGTGGTACCATCACACCATGATCCAGCTCGGGTTGAAAGTCATAGATTTTAAACTGGTCAGATAAGAGGTCTATGACTTTGATGTCAAAGATTCCAGCCTCTTTTCTTAACTTTTTTATAAACTCAAGATTAGATTTAACTTTAAAAGAAACCTCTGGATGTCCAAAATCCCCGAAATCACCATATATTTCGTCTATATCCATGGTACTGATAGCATTTTTAAGTACTGGACCGTGGGGGCTAATAGTAATTATTAGTTCAGGGTCACTTTCCTTAATCTCTCTGGAAAGTTCCTCAATGCTATCTATTGTTGTACTTACCTTTAGTCTTTCTTCCCCCCCGATTTCAGGAATAATAAGGGGCGGATGCGGGGATAACCCAGCCATTAAAATTCCCATAATTATCACCCTTTCTTTGTTTTTTGTTATTATTATAATTCAATCTAAGTTGATTAATTCCTGCTCCAACAAAAAAAGAGAGGTTCCCCCCTCTTTCAAAGTTCACTATATATTTATAAAGTTTATCTCTTGGAAAACTGTGGTGACTTACGGGCTTTTTTACGGCCGTATTTCTTTCTTTCTTTCATCCGTGGGTCTCTGGTTAAATGTCCTGCTTTTTTTAGAGATTTACGGAAATCCTGGTCTATATCCAGTAAAGCCCTGGCAATACCATGTCTAACTGCACCAGCTTGACCTGACATACCGCCACCTTCAACCTTGACATGTACATCAAGGCTTGCTAAACTATTGGTTATTTCCAGTGGTGATTTTAAATCTCTGATCAGAGATTTCCTGTTAAAATACTCCTCAACATCTTTATTATTTATAATTACCTTACCATCCCCGGGAACCAGACGTACTCTGGCAGTTGCAGTCTTCCGCCTGCCTGTTCCCCGGTACTGTACTTCTGAGGCCATAAAAATCCTCCTTTCATTAATTATAATCCTTTCATTAATTACAATTCAAGTTTTTTGGGCTGCTGAGCCTGATGTGGATGTTCATTACCTGCATATACCTTTATTTTCTTCAGCATTTTATTCCCCAGTGTATTGTGGGGCAACATGCCCTTAACGGCTTTTTCAATAATAAATTCAGGTTTCTTCTGTACCAATTTTTCATAAGTAATTTCCTTGATACCACCAGGATAATTACTATGCTTATAATATTTTTTCTGCTGCCACTTGTTACCTGTCAATTTAACCTTTTCTGCATTTATAACAATCACATAATCCCCTGTATCAACATGTGGGGTATATACCGGTTTATGCTTTCCCCTCAGGACCTGGGCAATTTTTGAAGCAAGCCTTCCTAAAGGTTTTTCTTCAGCATCTATAATAAACCATTTTCTTTCAACTTCAGCTGGTTTTGCCATATATGTTGACATCTCTATCCCTCCTTTTCCGAAGTTATTAAAAATTGATTGCCTGTAACGGGGCAATACATATCAATTTTATTATACTTACAAATTTTTGTCAAGCTGAACAAACCTTAATAATATACCTCAACCAGGGTTAACCCTTTCGCCGGAGCAGTAAAGCCGGCCTTTTTTCTGTCTTTTGCATTTATAATTGCAGATATCTCATCAACTTTTTTCTTGCCTGAACCTATTTCAAACAGAGTCCCCATAATTATCCTCACCATTTTATATAAAAAACCATTACCGGTTATTTCAATCCAGATTTCTGGCTCTTTATTAATGAGCTCAATCTGATGAATAGTCCGGGCTGTATCCTCAATATCACTTCCACTGGCCATGAAAGAAGCAAAATCATGCTCACCTTCAATATAAAGAGCAGCCTGCTCCATTTTCCCCAGCTTTAGTGGCTCTTTAATATTATAAACAAAATTCCTGACAAATACAGAGGAATAACCCCGGTTTATGAACCGGTACCTATATTTTTTCCCCTGGGCGTCAAACTGAGCATGAAATTCATCAGACATAATCCGGGCTTGTTTACAGATTATATCATCCGGCAAGAGCCGGTTTATAGCCATCGGTATCCTCTCTTCGGGTATCTCAACATCTAACCAGAAATTAGCAGCCTGGTTTAAGGCATGGACCCCGGCATCTGTTCTACCAGCTCCCGTTACCCTGACCGGAGCTTTATTTATTTCACTTAAACAGTCCTCAAGTATCTGCTGAACTGTATGCTGTGTGTTCTGCTGGATCTGCCACCCACTATATCTGCTCCCATCATACTCCAGTTTAATCTTGATATTGGCCATAACAACACCTCAATAAAAACTAACAATAATTGCAATAACAGATGAAATCACTAATGAGACAATATCATGTTTCTGAACTTTAAGTTCATGAAGTCTGGTCCTGCCCTCTCCACCCTGATAGCAGCGGGATTCCATGGCCAGTGCCAGATCATCTGCACGTCTAAAAGCACTGATGAAAAGTGGAACCAGTAAGGGGATTAGATTTCTGGCCCGTTGGATAATATTTCCACTCTCAAAATCTGCTCCCCGGGCCATCTGGGCTTTCATAATTTTATCAGCCTCTTCCAGTAAAGTTGGGATAAATCTCAAGGCTATGGTCATCATCATTGAAAGTTCACTGGCTGGAACTCCAAATCTTTTCAAAGGACTTAACAAATATTCTATGCCATCAGTCAACTGTAATGGTGAGGTTGTCAGGGTTAAAATAGAAGTAAACATAATTAGAAGCAATATTCTACTTACCATAAAGAGGCCAGTATAAATTCCTTCCTCTTCAATACTTATAAACCTCCACTGCCAGAAAACAGTTCCTCCTTTAGTCAAAAATATATGGAGGACCAGGGTGATAAGAATTAAAAAAAATATAGGTTTTAATCCATTTAAAACCCTTTTAACCGGCAAATCAGAGATCAAAATAGTAAAAATCACAAAAGCCAGAAAGATAGCAAACCCTGTAAACCTACCGATAAGAAATAAAGATATTATTAAGATTATAATATTTATCATTTTAACCCTGGGGTCAAGTCTATGAACTATGGAATTTCCGGGAATATACTGCCCAATTGTAATATCCTTTAACATTAATCTCTTCTCCTTAATTCTGTGACAATCTCCCGGGATGCTTCCGAAATAGTAAATATGTCAGTTCTGATATTATCAAAGCCCCTCTCCCGTAGTCTGTGAAGTATATCTGTTATCTGAGGAAGATCAAGTCCCAGTTCCTGCATTTTTTTCCGGTTGCTAAATACCTCCTGTGGTGAACCGTCTAAAACCAGTTTGCCATGGTCAAGTACCAGTACCCGGGTTGCCAATCTGGCTATTTCTTCCATACGGTGAGATATTAAAATAATCGTCATTTCGTACTCAAAATGTAAGTTATAGAGAAGGTCTATTAACTGGTCTCTTCCTCTGGGATCAAGTCCAGCTGAAGGCTCATCCAGAATTAAGACTCCTGGTTTCATGGCCAGTACACCAGCAATTGCTACTTTCCTCTGCTGACCACCACTTAAATTAAAAGGTGACCTATCTTTAATTTTCTCATACTCAAGTCCGACCAGAGCCAGAGATTCTTCAACTCTTTTTTTAACCTCTACTTCATTAAGATCTAAATTACGGGGTCCAAAGGCTACATCCTCGTAAACAGTCTCCTCAAAAAGCTGATGTTCAGGATATTGAAATACCAGCCCAATCTTCTGTCTTATCCTGTTTAAGTTAACCTTCTCTGCTGTAATATCTATACCATCGATAATTATTTGCCCTCTGGTAGGCTTAATAAGTCCGTTCAATAATTGAACGAGAGTAGATTTACCAGAACCAGTATGACCAACCAGTCCGATAAATTCACTTCCTGTAATAGATAAATTAATATCAACAAGGGCTTTAACTAACTGATCCTGATTATATTCATGAAATATATTCTTAAGTTCTATGAACATATATAATTCACCAGACCATCAATAGACATTACTCCTGGCACAGAAAAGCCTTCCTTTCTCAGGCTCTCAGCCAATTCTACAACCAGTGGCACATCTAGATTAACCTCTTTTAAAGACCTGATATCTTTAAATATCTGTTCCGGAGTTCCTGTGTTTATAATTTGACCCCGATGCATGACAAAAATTTTATCTGCCAGGCTGGCTTCTTCCATAAAGTGAGTAATATATATGATTGTAATCTTCTTCTCCCGATTGAGATAACTGATAGTATCCATTACCTCTTTTCTGCCCCGGGGATCAAGCATGGCTGTCGGTTCATCAAGAACAACACAGGAAGGTTCCATAGCGATAATACCGGCAATTGCAACCCTCTGTTTCTGACCCCCCGAAAGTTTATGAGGGCTATAACGCTGGAACCCATCCATATCAACCATTTTCAGGGCATTATCAACCCTGGCACGAATCTCAGGACCGGGAATACCCAGATTTTCGGGGCCAAAGGCAACATCATCTTCAACCATCGTTGCCACTAGCTGGTTATCCGGATTCTGAAAAACCATACCAACATTCTGTCTGATTTTAGACCTGTTTTCTTCATTGCTGGTACTTAAACCATTTACCAGAATCTCTCCCCGTGCAGGAAGCAGAAGGACATTAAGTAATTTTGCCAGGGTAGATTTTCCAGAACCATTGGAACCAATAATGGAAATAAATTCCCCGGCATTAACAGAAAAATTTATATTTTTCAGGGCAGGTTCAGTCAGCCCCTTATATTCATACTCTACTCCCTTCACCTCAATAAGACTCATCAGGTAACACCCACTATTCTACTAGTTTAATTAATGCCCTTTCAGAGGCATCTCCCCGGCGGGGATACATCTTTAAAATTCTGGTGTAACCTCCAGGACGATCAGAAAAACTGGGAGCTATTTCATCAAACAATTTGCTGACTACTTCTTCATCCTTTAAAACACTCAGGGCCTTTCTCCTGGAATTTAAATCATTGGTTCTGGCAGAAGTAATCATTTTTTCAACTATTGGTCGCAACTGCTTTGCCTTGGGCAGAGATGTTTCTATCTGACCATGTCGAAAAATTTCAGTCATCATATTTCTAAACATTGCCTTACGATGGGCACTATTTTTGCTCAGTTTTCGTCTCGGCACTTAAACCTACCTCCTTTATACCTCTGGTTCTTTTAATTCTAATTCAAGTTCATCCAGTTTATTGACTATTTCCTGCAGAGATTTTTTCCCCAGGTTTCTAACTTTCATCAAATCATCTTCAGTCTTTTCAGTGAGCTCTTCAACAGTATTAATGCCCGCTCTTTTTAAGCAGTTGGAAGATCTAACTGATAATTCAAGTTCTTCAATAGTTGTATCAAGTATTTTGTCCTTTTCTTCCTCTTCTTTTTCAACCATAATTTCTACATCATCGACTTCATCGGTCAGGTTGATAAATAGTTCCAGATGTTCAACCATTATTTTTGCTGCCAGACTAATTGCATCATCAGGGCTTACACTTCCATTTGTAAAGACTTCCAGGATAAGACTATCAAAGTCTGTAACCTGACCAACTCTGGTATTTTCAACCTTGAAATTAGCCCTTTCGATGGGACTAAAGGAGGAGTCAACCGGAACTAATCCGATTACCTTTTCAAAATGTTCCTTATTCTCTTCAGCCGTAGTATATCCCCGGCCTCTTTCTATCGTTGCCTCCAGAATCATTTTGCCGTCCTCATCCATGGTTGCAATATGATGATCGGGATTTATAATTTCAATATTACCTGAAGTATTAAAATCACCAGCAGTAACTTCCCTTTCTCCTTCTACATCTAAATGAATTTTTTCAATATCATCACCATTATATTTTAGCACAACTTCCTTTAAATTCAAGATGATAGTAGTAACATCTTCTATAACACCCGGAATAGATGAAAATTCATGTTTAACTCCTTCTATCTTGACAGAAGTAATGGCTGCTCCCGGTAAAGAAGATAGTAAAACCCGGCGCAGGGAATTACCAAGTGTAATCCCATAACCCCTTTCCAGGGGAGCAATCTCAAATTTACCGTATTTATCATTTGATTCTACCCGTTCTATACGTGGTTTTTCTATTTCGATCATTTAAACTAAAACCCCCTCCTTTAGATAAAGGACTATTTAGCGGGAATAATACTCAACAATCAGATGTTCTTCAACAGGGAAGTCAATATCTTCCCGTTCAGGAAGTGCCACGACCTTACCTTCAGCCTTCTCCCTATCAACACTTAACCAACTGGGGGGAGTTACCTCTTCATTGAAATCAAATATATCCTTGAAACGTTCCGATTTACGGCTGGAATCTTTGACACTGATAATATCTCCCTCCTGTACCTGATAGGAAGGTATATTAACTCTACTACCATTTACATAAATGTGACCATGTAAAACAAACTGGCGTGCTTCTTTACGAGAAGTAGCAAAACCCAGTCTGAAAACAACATTGTCCAGTCTTATTTCCAGTAGCTGCAGAAATACCTCGCCGGTAACCCCGCGTTTCCTTTCTGCCACTTCAAAATAACGTCTAAATTTATTCTCCATGAGACCATATATTCTTCTAACCTTCTGCTTTTCTCTTAACTGTAATCCATATTCAGATACTTTAGTTCTGCCCTGGCCGTGCTCACCTGGGGCATAGGGCCGGCGGTCGAAAGCACATTTTTCACTATAGCAGCGTGAACCTTTAAGATATAATTTTGCTCCTTCACGCCGACAAAGTCTACAATCAGATCCTGTATATCTTGCCATTTTTACACCTCCATTTTAATTATTTACAGATTATTCTTCTTTTAAACACGCCTGCGTTTGGGCGGGCGGCATCCATTGTGTGGAATGGGAGTAATATCTTTAATCAGGGTTACATCAAGTCCGGCTGCCTGCAGAGAACGGATCGCTGATTCCCGACCTGCCCCCGGTCCTTTAACAAAAATCTGTATTTCTTTCAGACCCAGGTCTTTACCTTCCTGGGCAGCATTTTCAGCAGCAATCTGGGCAGCAAAGGGAGTACTCTTTCTTGACCCTTTATACCCTGCCTTGCCAGCACTGGACCAGGCAATAACATTACCTTCCATATCAGTCATGGTAATGATTGTATTGTTAAAAGTAGACCTGATATGGGCCTGACCTTTTTCTATCTTCCTTTTAATCTTTTTCTTTCTCCGCTGTTGTTTCTTTTTAGGCATCAAAGTCCCTCCTTTATCTTATCCTCTTCTTATCCCAACAGTCTTTTTGGGACCTTTCCGTGTACGGGCATTGGTACGTGTTCTCTGGCCTCTAACGGGTAGTCCACGGCGGTGACGAAGACCGCGATAACAGCCAATATCCATTAACCGTTTTATATTGCCCCTGACCTCACGTCTGAGTTCACCTTCAACTACATAATTATCTATTGCCTCTCTCAGGCTGGCAATCTCTGCTTCTGTCAGGTCCTTAATACGTGTATCGGGGTCAATACCGGTTTTCTCCAGTATAACCTGAGCACGGGAACGTCCAACCCCATAGATATATGTCAAACCAATCTCAACTCTTTTATTTCTGGGTAAATCAACACCCTCGATTCTTGCCATTCTTTCACCTCCATAAATTTAAGATAAGATTATCCCTGACGCTGTTTATGCTTGGGATTTTCACAGATAACCATAACTTTTCCCTTGCGTCTTATAACTTTACATTTATCACATATAGGTTTAACTGATGGTCTCACCTTCACTTTAATCACTCCTTAAGTCCGATTATTTTGCCTTATGACGGTACGTAATTCTTCCACGACTGAGATCATAAGGAGATAGTTCAATAGTGACCTTATCTCCGGGCAAAATCCGGATAAAATTCATCCTCATCTTTCCCGAAACATGGGCCAGTACCTTATGCCCATTCTCCAGTTCAACTCTAAACATCGCATTTGGAAGAGGTTCAACAACTGTACCCTGAACCTCAATAGGGTCCTCTTTTCCCATTAAATTAGCGAGCCTCCTCATTTTTTTGATAATCCAGAATAAAACCACGCAGATCTTCATTCCGAATTCTTCTTCCCTCAGCCAGCCAGATAGATAGTTCTTCGATAATATAACCAGTAGATTTTACATGCTTTGCATTCTTTAATTTAGGATCATCAATTCTTCTTATATCCCCATCAGCAACTAATATATATCTATTATTGACAACAGAAATAACTATAAAATATCTACCGGTATCCCGGCCTGCGGTGGAAATTACTATTTCACCTGGTTTCAAAGTAATTCCCCCCTTTTACAACCTTGAATATTATATCATAATTTCTGGACTGTGTACAATTTCCACATTAGTATCAAATCAAACCCTGCTTAATACCTCTGGACCTTTTTCGGTAATAACAATCGAATCTTCAAAATGAGCGGAAAAACTACCATCACTTGTAACAACAGTCCAACCATCAGCAAGGGTCTTAACCTCATATCGGCCAATATTAACCATTGGTTCAATAGCCAGAGTCATTCCAGGTTTCAATAAAGGACCTCGCCCCGGGGGGCCAAAATTTGGTATCTGGGGGTCTTCGTGCATTTTACGGCCGATCCCGTGGCCAACATAATCCCGTACAACTGA
>JADQBU010000267.1 GCA_016278435.1 Halanaerobiales bacterium | reverse complement strand
TCCTCTGTTACCTCTTTTTTTTCAAGTACAACTTCCCCGTATTCCAGGCCACGGGCCGTCTCTACAATTACATGTTCTCCCTTTTCCAGTTCTATATGATCCGGATTAAAATAATATATTTTCCCGGCATCCTTAAAACTAATTCCTACTACTGTATACATTTTATCTACACCCTTTTAGCTCTTATCTTCAGGAATAAAACCTGTAGAGCAAGATCAGTTTTAACATTACTTTTTATATAATTATAATATTCATTTATTAATTCTATAATTGCAATTAATTCCGGCAAAGAATAACCCTGCTGCTTCTCTATACCTCTCAGGTAATCATAATTAACTATCTCTTCCTTATTCCCCTTCTCTCTCATTATTATATCGTGATACCAGCTTGATAGCAAATCAAATAATGGATAATTTTCATCAAGAGCCTTTACCATCTCATCAACCTGCTTAAATATCTCAACGGTTCCTGTATCAGGTAAATTCATTAAAAAATCAAGAATATTTTTCCTGAAGTTAAAAAAGTTTTCATCTTGAGCCAGCTGTAAAGCCCGGCCCAGACTCCCGGCAGCCAGCATGGAAAATAATCTGGTCTGCTCCTCCTTAATCCCTTCTCTCTTTAAATATTTCCTGATAAGTTCCCGGGGAATTAGAGAAAGTTTAACCAGTTGACATCGAGAAACAACAGTTGGTAATAAATGTTCTATTTCTGTCGCAAGCAGAATGATTACTGCGTAAGTCGGCGGTTCTTCCAGTGTTTTAAGCAGGCTGTTTGCTGCCTGTAATGTCATGGCTGCTGCATTATCTATAATATATACCTTATGTGAACTTTCATATGGTTTAAAAGCTAAATCCATCTGCAGTTCTCGTATTTGCTCTATCTTGATTACTTTACTTTCTTCATCTGTATTAATATATTTTAAATCAGGATGATTACCATGTTCAATCTTTCGGCAGCTTAAACACTGGTCACAACTATCAGACCTACTTTCCTGACAGAAAATAGCCCGGGCAAACTCATAAGCCAGGCTTTTCTTGCCAGTACCTTCTTTTCCCGCAAAGAGATAGGCATGATTAATTCTTCCCGACTTCAATGCATCCTGCATTATTTTAACGGCATCCTGTTGGCCTATAATCTTACTAAAACTCATCTAAGACTGCTCCTTACAATTTAATAAACTTTTCAACATCAAGAACAAAGACAGTTGCCCCACCGATCTGTACTTCCATGGGGAAAGAATAATATCCCTCCAGAGTGTTGGCTACAGGAGACATCGGGGCTACAGTTTTTTTGCGCGATTTACAGTTGTCATTGATTAAATCGATCAGTTCTTCCAGGTGCTCCTCGTCTGTACCAATAATGAAGGTAGTATTGCCTTCACGTAAGAACCCCCCTGTTGTGGCTAACTTTGTAGCCTGGAAACGGGCATTGGCCAGAGAATCCATTAAATCCGGGGCATCATGGTCATGAACAATAGCTACTACCATCTTCTTTGTTTCACTCATTCTGGTAATCTCTCCTTTACAATCTCAAATAGCTTCTGGTGCAGATCGTCACTGGGGAGGTCGGCATCGAGAAAAACAAAGCGTTCTCCGGCTTGATCTCCCTCCACCATATCCCGGTAAGCTTCCCTTACCCGGTGGTGAAAATCAATCAGTTCCTGTTCCAGCCTGTCTCCACACTTATCAGGTGATAGACTGCGGGCCCGAGCAATACCTTTTTCAGGCTCAATATCAAGTATGATTGTCAGGTCCGGCCAGTAGCCCCTGATAACCCACTCATTTACCTTCCTGACCATATCCAGGTCAAGTCTTCTCCCAAAACCCTGGTATGCTATATTGGAATCAATATACCTGTCAGATAGAACTATCTTCCCCTTATTCAGGGCCGGTTCAATAATCTCGGTTACATCCTGGGCCCGGTCTGCAGCATAAAGCAAGATCTCAGCCCTGGCTTCCATCCTGTTGTTTCCAGGATCAAGTAATATCTCCCTGATCTTTTGTCCGATTTCAGTACTACCAGGTTCTTTAGTACAAGTTACATCATAACCAGAACCGGTCAATCTTTCATATAATAATTTAACCTGGGTTGTCTTCCCGGATCCTTCAATTCCCTCGATTGTAATGAAAAAACCGTTCCCCAACGATATTACTCCTCTCACATCTTACATTCTTTGTTATATTATATCACATTAATTAACATCTTTAAAATATCTACTTAATATCCTTCCAGAAATTTATAGGCCTCCATTGCTGCCTTGGCCCCGGTACCGGCAGATGTTATAACCTGCTGGTAGATGCTGTCCTGAACATCACCAGCAGCAAAAATCCCTTCTTTGCTGGTCCGCTGTCTCTTATCTGTAACAATATAGCCAGAGTCATCGAGCTCCAGTTCGCCTTTGAATATTCCTGTTCTGGGGCGGTAACCGACAGCAATGAAAAACCCGTTGACATCATTTAACTTTACCTGTTCACCGGTTTTATTGTTTTCTACCTTTAAGCCTTCTACTTTATCTTCTCCCAGGATTTCGCGCACCTCAGTATTCCAGAGAATCTCAACCTTGCTATTTTCTTTTACTCTATCTCCCATAATCCTGGAGCCGCGGAACTTATCCCGGCGGTGAATTAAATATACTTTTTTAACAAAACGGGTCAGGAAATTTGCTTCTTCTAATGCTACATTCCCGCCGCCGACTACAGCTACAACCTTATCTCTAAACAGGGCTCCATCACAGGTGGCACAGTAGGAAATACCTCTACCGATGAATTTCACTTCCTTATCCAGACCCAGTTTACGGGATTCAGCCCCGGTAGCAATTATAATTGATTCTGCTTCATATTCATTCTCATCGGTTGTAATTTGATATGGTGTTTTAGAAAAATCAACTTTTTCAACGGTTTCATACTCCAGCCTGGCCTCAAATTTTTCTGCCTGAGCAGTAAATTTCTCCATGACTTCATAACCACCGATTCCTTCTGGAAACCCAGGATAGTTTTCAAGTTCAGAAGTCGTAATTATCTTACCTCCTGGTTCTGGGCCATTCAATAATAGAGGATCCAGACCTGCTCGGGCAGCATAGATAGCTGCAGTCAAGCCTGCCGGGCCTCCGCCAATTATAATTATTTTTTCCTTCTTTTTTTCCATAAATAACCCTCCTGATATATATGCTTTTTCCCAAAGTCAACAGTACAATTAAATTTTATTATTTCTCCGACAGAAAAACAGTAAAACCATTAACAATCCAGAAAAAATATCTGGAAAAAATTACCGATAAAATAAAAGGTATTTGCTACTTTTTAGAGAATATAATAAATACAGGTAAAATATTACAATTAAGGGAGGAATTATTTGCAATGGAAGATAGTATAAGAGTGTTTATTGTTGATGACAACAAGGGATTTTGTAGTATGGTCAAAGAATATCTTTCCGCTCAGGAAAGTTTTGATGTTATCGGTACCGCTCACAATGGACAGGAATGTCTTGAGTTTCTGGAAAACGAAAAACCCGATATCATGATTCTGGACCTGATTATGCCCCATCTCGATGGTATAGGAGTTATGGAAGAATTAAACAATTCCGATTTAGGCCAGGACCTCAAGGTTATCATTCTGACCGCCTTTGGTCAGGAAGAACTGGCCCAGAAAATGGCTGCACTTGGAGCAAAATATTACATAATGAAACCAATTGACTTAACCAAACTGGGAGCCAGAATAAAACAGCTGGCAAATACAAGTAATAGTAGGTCTCTTAATACCGGTACCAGGGTAGATCTGAATCTAAAGATTACTGAAATTATGCATGATCTGGGTGTTCCTGCTCATATTAAGGGCTACCTTTATTTGCGAAAATCGATTGAACTTGTAATAAATAATATTAATCTTATGGGTGCTGTCACCAAGGAACTATATCCGGCCGTTGCTGACCATTTTAATACTACCCCGAGCAAAGTGGAACGAGCAATCAGACATGCTATAGAAGTTACCTGGAACCGCGGAAATATAGAGCTCTTAAATAAATACTTTAGAAATACCATTCCGGCCGCAAGTGGTAAGGCGACAAACTCTCAATTTATTGCCCGGATTGCAGACGAGCTACGTCTTAAACTAAAAGTAAGTTGAATTTGTTACTATTAACGCATTTATGTAAATAGAAACTACATTTATGTAATTAAAAAGCTATAAATAAGATATGATATAAATACTTTCCCGCCTTCTTCACAAAGGCGGGATTCTTATCTCAGCATATATTTAAACTTAGTCCACACTATAGTTTGGTGCTTCTTTTGTTATAGTTATATCATGGGGATGACTTTCCCTTAAACCAGCTGAAGTAATCCTGATAAATTCAGCATTTTTCTGCAGTTCGCCGATATTTTTTGCCCCACAATAACCCATACCGGATCTAATTCCTCCGATCAACTGATAGATTGTATCGGCCAGAGGACCCTTGAAAGGCACTCTTCCCTCAATCCCTTCCGGTACAAGTTTGTTATCTTCATCTTTTTCCTGAAAATAGCGGTCTTTACTGCCGTTTTTCATGGCGCCTATTGAACCCATACCCCGGTATACCTTATAACTCCGCCCTTTATAAATCTCAAGATCACCAGGACTTTCCTCAGTCCCTGCCAGCAGACTTCCAATCATAACCATGTCAGCACCGGCAGCCAGGGCCTTAACAATATCACCTGAATATTTTATCCCACCATCAGCAATGATGGTTTTCCCATGATTGCGGGCTATTTCACCACAATCAAAGATGGCAGTCATCTGGGGTACACCTACCCCGGCAACGACCCGGGTTGTACAGATAGATCCAGGGCCGACTCCAACCTTGATTACATCTGCTCCGGCCTTGATCAAATCTTTTGTCCCGGCAGCTGTAGCTACATTACCCGCTACTATTGTTAATTCAGGATAGAGATTTTTAATCATCTCAACCGTCTTTAAAACACCCAGGGAATGACCGTGGGCAGTATCAATAACTATTACATCTACCTCAGCTTCAACAAGTGCTTTAACCCTGTTTTCAGTACTATCTGTAACACCAACAGCGGCACCAACCAGCAATCTTCCCTGGGGGTCTTTTGCAGCATCGGGAAAACGCCTGGCCTTTTCAATATCTTTAATGGTAATAAGACCTTTTAATATATTTTTATCATCGACCAGGGGTAGTTTTTCTATTTTGTGCTTCTGTAACACTTTCTTGGCTTCTTCAACAGTAGTCCCAACGGGTCCAGTCACAAGCTCTTCATCGGTCATTACTTCCGAAATAGGTCGATTGTAATCTTCAATAAAGCGTAAATCCCGGTTAGTAATTATTCCTACCAGTTTGCGGCCTTCATCTACTATCGGCACTCCCGAAATCCGGTATTTGGACATCAACTCTTCGGCCTCTTCAATTAAATTATCCGGTGATAAATAAAAAGGATCAACAATAACTCCGCTCTCCGATCGTTTTACTCTGTCGACCTCGGCTGCCTGCTGGACTATGCTCATATTTTTATGAATAATACCCAGACCACCTTCACGGGCAATAGCTACTGCCATCCTTGATTCAGTTACCGTATCCATACCTGCACTCAAGATCGGTATATTAAGTTTCAAGTTTCCGGTTATATTTGTTAATGTATCTACTTCCCGGGGTAATACTGCCGAACGGGCCGGCTTAAGCAAAACATCGTCAAAGGTTAAGGCCACTCTAATAGTTTCACCTTTCATTATACCCTCCTTCTTTCTGTGTATTTCCCTCTATTTATATAAAATTAAAAAATTTTTATAATATATTTTTAGTATTGTACCAGAATTTGCGTTTAATGTCAAATATGGCGGGGCATCTGTTAGACAATGAAAATATAGAAAACAGATTATAACACATCCCCTGATTGCCATAGCTTGCACAAGTTACCATTTTATTATATAATTCTGTATGAATATCCAGAAGGAGGGCTAGTTCAATTATGTCAAGTAAAGTATATTTTGCAAATATGAGGGCAACAGGTAGTAATAAAAGTCTGGTTAAAAAGGTAAATAAACTATTTTTTAAAGCTGGTTTCCACGAATTTATCGAAGGAGGGGATCTGACTGCTGTAAAACTACATTTCGGAGAAAAAAATAATACGGCCTTCATCAGGCCAATTTTTATCAAAAATATTGTTGAAAGTATTAAATCTGCTAAAGGTAACCCTTTCCTTACAGATGCTAATACTCTTTATGCCGGTTCCCGGTCCAATTCGGTCGATCATCTGAATACAGCAATCGGCAACGGTTTCAGTTATGCCACTATAAACGCTCCTATCATCATTGCCGATGGGTTAACAGGAAAGAACTATTCTGAAGTTAATATCAATCTTAAACATTTCAAATCTGTTAAGCTCGGTTCTGCCATAGTACATGCCGATGCCATGATCAGTGTTTCCCATTTCAAGGGACATGAACTCTCTGGTTTTGGTGGTACCATCAAAAATATAGGTATGGGACTGGGCAGCCGGAGCGGAAAACAGATGATGCATTCCAATGTGCTCCCGGAAATAAATGAATCGGTCTGCGAAAAATGCAAGTTATGTATTAAATTCTGCCCGGAAGGTGCAATTACAATTACAAAAGAAGCCAGTTATATTGACCATGAAATCTGTATCGGCTGTGGGGAATGTGTAACAACCTGTCCCACCGATGCCATCAAGATTCAATGGGAAACAACCAGTCGTGATATGGAAGAGAGAATGGTTGAATTCACTTATGGAGCTATCAAAGATAAAAAAGATAAATGTGGCTATATAAACTTCTTGATGAACATAACTCCTGATTGTGACTGTAATCCCTGGAGTGACCAGCCGGTAGTAAGGGATATCGGAATTCTGGCTTCCCGTGATCCACTGGCTATCGACCAGGCTTCCTTCGATCTGGTTAATGAACAGCAGGGATATGAAAATACTGCTTTGAAACATAATCTTGCTCCCGGGGAAAATAAATTCAAGGGTATTCACCCCGACACAGACGGAGGACTGAGTCAATTAGAATATGCCGCAGAAATCAAACTCGGTTCCCGGGATTATGAATTAATCGAAATTTAAGAGTTGACATCTTCCCCGCCTGTTCCCGGCGTCACAAACAAGGATTCCTGATAGTTCGGTAATAAATAATAAAAAAGCAGATCGGGGAGGATAGTTCCTTCCCTCTGCTCTTTCCTTTACTGCCCGGTTACATTATCCCTGGATCGTTTCAATCTCCTTGTCTGCCTTATCTTCTTTATATTTATTAAGTAAATACATATATTTGGCCTTAGCAGCCTGAATCAAATAAGTTGCATGATCTACAAGTTCCGGCTCAGTTACACTATCAAAATAGCGGCGGGCTTCCAGCCACTGCCTGTGTGCCTCTTCAATCTCTTCCTTCAACCCCGGTTCTTCTTCCTTGATAATCTTTTTCTCCTCCAGATAAGGTTTGATATTATCTGTTAGTCTATTAAACCAGTACCGGTAGTCCATAGACCTGACCCCCCTTTTTATGAATTTACAGAAAGAAAATATCTTTTCTTATATCAGGAAATTTCCCCACTTTAGTTTAATAACAATCTTACTCCTGCTGAAAGCAACAAGATACCCATAAATTTTATCCAGGTAAATGGAACTTTTTCCAGTCCGAATAGGCCAAAATGGTCGATAGCAGCAGCAGTTAAGACCTGGCCAGTTATAATGGCAGTTGTAGCTACCGCCACCCCCAGTTCCGGGATACTGACAATAACTCCATATGTAATTGCTACACCCAGTAGACCGCCTATATATAGGTACCAGGGAACATCCTTATATAGATTGAAGTTTAAATTTGCTCCCTTTATTAATAAAAATATCAGTAATAAAATAGTACCAGTAAAATGAACCAGGAAATTTGTCTCCCAGATACCTATTTTGTCGCCCAGTACAGAATTCAGTGAGCCCTGGACTGCCATGGCAAGACCAGCCAGAGCCGCAATAAATAAAAAGAGTGTAGAATAACCGAGAATCTAGAACACCTCCATTCTTTATATTATTGTTAGCACAATTCTGGGGGTTTATACAGGGTATAAAAAAGAAAAATCCCATCTAACGACAAAGTCAGATGAGATTACAGGCAAAATATAGATTTTGTTTTTAAATTAACAAGAAAATGTTTAACAAATAAAGAAAACTTATCTATTAAAAGTAAATAGTATAATCAATCCAGCTACAATTACCAGAGCACGCAGCAGAGTATTCAACCTTAATCTTTCCGTACGACCTAGAAAAATAACACTGACCAGCATAGTAAACAGTGGTTCAGAAGCTGAAACCGAATTAACTATACTGACAGGTGCCATTCTCAGAGCACTAAAAAGGCTATATAAGGCCATACTTGTGAAAAATCCAGTCCAGAGGAAAGGACCATGCCAGTACTTTTTCAAATTTGAAACTGCCTCTCCCCCATGACCTTTAATTATCATATAAATCCAGGTACAGACCAGGGCAAATAGTGAACTTATAAAAACAGCCATGATAAAACTGGGAAAAATATTTATCCCAGCTTTTCTGAAAATATTCCCGGTTCCAAAAGCTATACCCGATAATAAGCCGAACCCAACTCCGCGTTTAAAATATAAGTCATTACTGGCAGCTTTATTATGATTTAAATAATTGCTAGTTGTTAAATTGGCAGCCTTATTTCTGGTCTCCTGTGAAACCAGAAATATCCCAAGTAAAATAGTTAATACTCCTATCCAGGCAGCAGTAGTTAATCTTTCTCCCAATACTCCCACCCCAATAATAACAACTATTAAAGGTGATATAATTTTAAAGGCTCCAGCCCGGGATGGGCCGATGGATTCTATACTGGAAAAGAGAAGTTTTCTTCCCAGAAAGGTATTTAAAAACCCGGCCAGTAAAAAAAATATAATTCCTGCCCAATTGTATTCTGGGATAGTAAAAAATAACAAATAAATTATTAATACCGGAATATTAAATAAATTAACAGCTGTCAGGGTTAATAAAACCCCCATGAAGCTATTAATATTATGTTTTTCCAGTCCCCTTCTGGCTAAAATATTACTGATCCCGAAAAAAATAGCAGTAATCAGAGCTAAAATCAATCCCATTTAATTCCACCTACCTGACCTTTATAAATCAAGCTTTATAAGCTTATCAAAATTAGATTACCAGCCATTAAAATTACTGCAAATACCAGAATTATCTTAATCAGACGTTCTCCTTTTTTGATGGCAAGGTTACTGGCAAGCCAGGCTCCAAAACCATTCCCAACAGCCAATAAAATTCCCAGCAACCAGTTAATATTACCACTAAAAATAAAAACCAGTAAGGATGAAACCATATATATTCCAACAACAAAAGATTTGATACTATTAATTTTAACAAGTGACATACCTGTTAACAACGTTAAAGCAGTAATTATAAAAAATCCAACTCCAGCCTGAATAAATCCACCATATATTCCGATAAAAAAGAAAACAATCAGAGTTACTACCATCCTTTTTCGGGTAAGATTCTCTGTAATATGAGAAAATCGTCTGGTTGGATTCAATAAAATAATTGCAAGCATAATTAACATTACAACAGCCAGTATTTTATTAAATGAGTTATCAGGCAAGAAAATTGCCAGGCGGGCACCAAGAAGAGAACCAATAATAGCCGGTATTGAAATGATAAAAGCCAACTTTAAATCGATAATACCTTTATGTTTATAGTTACCAACGGCAATGATGTTCTGAACCATCAAAGCGATACGGTTTGTCCCATTAGCAACCGCTGAAGGCAAACCACACAGAATAAGTACAGGTAATGTAATTAAAGATCCACCAGCAGCCATGACATTAATAAACCCGGCAAATATTCCTGCAATTATAATCAGGATAATTTTGATTAAATTCATTTGATTAATCCCTTCTCATGATATTATATAATTCCCTGTTCAAAATAAAATAAATCAAGGGAACCAAAGCAACTAAAGCCATACTCCAGAAAGCCCAGTTTAATCCGAACTTAATAACGATCAAACCAGTAACAGGAGAAATTGTTTTTCCGATTGCCTGCATACTGGAATTAAAAGACACCACAGTCGCTCTTATCTCCTTACTAACATTCTGGGTAACCAGACTCTTTTGAAAGGGTACCAGAAAACCGTCCCCCAAACCAAGCAGTAAAGTTAATATAAAAACAAAAAAAATTGAGGGAGAAAAAGGTAAAATTATATTAAAAAAGGCAAAAACAGAAAAGCCCATTATAACCGGCTTAATCATCCCCAGCTTTTCAGCAATTAACCCAGCCTGGAAAGAGACAATTGAGATAGTTATAGCCATCAGACCTACCAGGATCCCACCCATAACAAGTGAAGAACCAAATTTGTTTATAATAAAAAACGGCAAATAAACACGAATAGAAAAGGCAAGGAAAAATCTAATTAAACCAGCCATTAAAACCATAAAGAGAGCCGGATTATGTAATAATTTTAACCCCTGCCAGATACCGCTTTTATCAGTATCAACCTCTTCTCTATTAAAGTCCGGCAAATAAGTCCAGATAAAATAAGCAAAGGGGATAGCAATAAGATAACTAAAAAAAGGATAATTCCACTTAACTGCTGCCAGGCTGCTACCTACTATCGGAAAAATAAACCCGCCCATCCCAATAAAAAATACACGAAAACCCTGAGCAGCTACTTCTTCAGAACTTTCATAAAGATCACCTATCAAAGTAATGGTCAAGGGCATTGCTGCCGCAAAACCAATCCCCTGTAACAATCTAAAAATAAGCAGAATTTTAAAACTTGGTTCCAGTACAGCAGGTATTAATCCTGCTATTCCAAAGAGCAAGGTTCCACTTACCATAAATATTTTCCTCCCATAAATACCTGCATATTTACCAATAAACGGTGATAAAAAAATGGGAGGTAAGGTAAAGAAAGAAATAATTAAACCGGCAGAACTCTCATTAACATTAAATACTAACATAAACTCTGGTATTACAGATACAAGTAATTGACTACCCATGATTAAAAAGAAGCTAGTCATAAATAAGACTACCGACCTATTGTCTTTAAATAATTTGAGTTGCAAAATATCATTCCCTGGCATTGTTCTCATGAGTTATTCCTTTCACCCTCCTTCAACCGGTACAAAAAGGAATAGATCATCATTTTCCTGCAATATGTAGTCCAACTTTCTTCTCTGTCCATTGACTGTGGGAATGATAAACCTTCTGGTATCACCTTTAATATCCAGCATCTTTATAAACTGCTCAATAGATGTCCCTGCTTCTATTCCTATTAAACTATTATTGCTTACCTCATTTATTTTTAAGTAACTTACATATGAGAGTTTAATCTTCATGATTAATTTTTTTCATCTCCCCATCTTTTAATAAGGTTATTATTAATACCACATTGATCCAGAAGCCTACTAATAGTATGATTATAAATATCTGCAAGGGAAGTTGGCTTATTATAAAAAGCCGGAACCGGCGGCAGTATCGTAACACCCAGTCTGGCCAATTTTAACATATTTTCAAGATGAATAGCACTCAGAGGAGTTTCCCGGGTTACTAAAATTAATTTTCTCTTGTCTTTTATAGTCACATCAGCTGCCCTGTTTATTAAATTATTTGCATAACCATTAGCAATACTTGATAATGTTTTCATAGAACAGGGTATAACTACCATTACATCAGTTTTAAAAGAGCCACTGGCAATTGATGCGTAAAAATCATCAGGTTTATAATTATAAGTTGCCATTTCCTTTACATCCTGAGCTATATAATCAGTTTCTTCTTCAATTATCCTTTCTGCCCATTTTGAAATAATCAGATGGGTTTCTATATCCTGGTTTTTAATTGTTTCTAAAAGTTTTATACCGTAGATAACACCAGTTGCACCTGTTATTGCTACTACTAATCGCATTTATTAAATCCCCCTCTTATATGTACTGTAATCATTATTTTATTATACAATAACCAGCCGGAAAATAAAAATATTAGATATAAACCAAAAAAAAGGAATGAAAAAGACTGCAGTAATTCCCAGGAAATAAAACACTGATGTTAATCCCAGGTTAATAGCTATAAACTCTAATATAACAGGCGCCAAGGTTGTTCCTGCTAACTGAAAGCTGGAGTTGTAAGACACTATACCACCACGGTTTTGCGCTGGTACATTCTGGGTAATAAGACTCTTCTGTAAAGGAGCCATAAAACCATCAGCTATACCAAAAAGTAGGGATATTAAATAAATATAATGGATTGAGGGACTAAAAGGTAATAATGTCAGTCCTATACCAAACACCATATAACCAATGATAATTGGATTTTATAATCCCCATCTTTCAATAAAATTACCAACTTGTATCTGATTTTAATATCTCCTCAATCCCAAGTATAAAACCATCTACAACTAATTTTGTATCAAACTTCAGTACTAATAATATCGGTAGATATATTTTGAACCCAAATAATATAAAAAAGCGAATTAAATTTGCTGATAAAACAACTAATAATTTGGGATTTTTAATAAGTACAATGCCTATCATCAAACCAGCTATACCATATAAAAACATTCCTGCACATAAAAAAATCTTCTTACCATACATATCAGCCAGGCTGCCAATAACAGGTGCTATAAATATTGTTGGAAAAGTAAAACAAAATATAACAAGGCCAGCCTTGCCTTCGTTTATACCAAAATTATTAATAATTTCAGGTAGTACTGGGTTAACCAGATTACTTCCCATTACCATAATCAGGCTTGAAAAAAATAATATAAGAGAACTTAAATTTTTTAATAAATTTAGCTGTAATGATACTTTATCTGTTATTTCCAAGTAAATCACTCCATGTGAAACTTAATAACACTATCATTTTCACACATCAATTATACCATATATATATATATCTAGATTGTCCCGATTTGGTCTCTTTTGACCAGGTTATCAGCTATCTATTTTAAGTTCTTAACATACAATCCAGTCAATTGGTTCAATCGAATATGTATGCTTGATACTTCGATTTTTATATTCATCATAAAGCTCCATTTCAAAATAAGTACCAAATTTTAAATCTTTTTTAAGTAAAGGCAATGTTCCACAGAACATAATAATTCCCTTTAAATCTTTAACAAAATTTGATCTGAATTTTTTTATTAAATTTTCGGGATGAATAAGTGTATTTAAATAATCCTCCTGATATAGTATAAGTTTACTATCCTGCTTAACCCATGAACGCATTATTATATCATCCCAGTGGTCTTTAACATCAGAATATCTCCATAATTTTGGAGCCAGGACATTAGGATAGATCTGTTTTGAGAGACAGACATCGCTTTTTTCCAGATCTCTATCAGTGTGGTCACTGCCAACACCAATAAAAATATCATCATCAAAAATCAAAACATATTCTACTTCTCCCTGCGTCTTACTATTTGGGAGAACCTGCATTTTATCACCAGTAATAATCCTATCTACAATTTTGGGATAAAAAAGGGGAACTTCATTATCAACATTTAATCCTAACTTACGTAATTCTTCTACATGGCTTACAAGTTCTGCTGGATTTTTTATTGTTCGACCTGCATTTATAATAGCCTTTAAATTAAAATTTAATTTACCCTCACCTTCAATATTTAATATTAAATCTCTCACATTGTCTTCCCCCCTCAAAGAAAAAGTTTAACAGTATAATAATTTAAAGTAGGTATTTTAATCTACATAATACTGGATTTATATCTGACTTTTTATAAGATGAAACCTTGAAATCTTTAATCTTTATCTTCTCTCTGATTAAAGATGAAAATAATCCGATATTATTTACTTTTCCAATCATCTGAGCACCTACAATGCTCTCATCTTTTAAAACAACTGTACTGGAGTAATCCAGGCCCTCACTTTCTATTAACCGGAAAGAATCATCATCCTCATCTGCAGTAATACCAATTGAAGCAATCGCTGTATCAAATAATTTTGTACCCACAGAAGGTATGTCTGCATAATATTCTTTTTTCTTGCCAGTACAGTTACTACCCGCTATTTCACCCTGTTTTTGGGCAAATCCCCAGAGTAAATTGAGACTATATGTGGAATTAATTATATCCTGGCTCTCAACACAATCACCACAGGCATAAATATCACTTATATTTGTTTCCATATATTTATTTACTTTAATACCACCAGTGATTCCAATCTCAATACCTACCTTCTGGGCCAGTTCAACGTTTGGTCTCATTCCTGCCGCTAAAATTATTACATCACAATCGATAATCCTTTTATCGGTAATAACACTCTTAACTCTATCTTTACCAGAAATGCTTTCAACCCTCTCTCCTGTTAACACCTTTATATCCCTATCTTCCAGTATCTCCTTAATCTGTTTGGCCATAGGGATATTAAAATTCTTGGGCATAATCCTGTCAAGTAACTCTATTAAATAGACCTCATATCCCCTGTTTTTCAGTGCCACTGCACCTTCAATACCTACAAGACCTGTACCCACAATTACAGCAGTGTTCCCACCATAATTTTTAATACCGTTTATATCCTGTACAGTTTTTAATGTAAAAACCCCAGGTAATCGATTCCCCTGTATGGGTAAAATAAGCGGTTTGCAACCGGTTGCCATTACTAATTTGTCATATTTTAATCCATTCTGGGCAAAAAGCACCTTCTTCTCTGTTACATCGATATCGGTAACCCTCTTGCCCATCAAATAATTAATATTCTCTCTTAAATAATCATCTTCTTCCTTTAAAAAAAGGGTAGTATTATCAATTTCTCCTGCCAGATAATGTGGTAAAACACAGGGTGAATATAAAGGATAAATATCATTACTGATAATAGTTATTTCTGCCTCTTTATCAATATTTCTTGCTGTTTCAGCGGCACTATTACCTGCAACTCCATTTCCTATTATTATGATTCTTTTATTATTAATGATCATTTTACTAACACTACCCCTCTCTCTTTTCAGGATGTCACCAATTTAACCATTCTCCCCATTTCCCGCCATATGGTTTTAAACCAATTTCTTCTGGTTTGGTTGCCCGGGGGTTAAAAGCAAAGTGAACCTCTCTGGCATGAGCCATAGCCCGGGCAAAATAAGTTGCAGCCCGGGAAAATAAAGCAAGAGATTCATTACCATCTTTGATAAACCCTTTGTTGAAAGCATTTTCCCCTATATAATATTCTTGATTGGCCTGTGAATATAACCTGTTAATTGTTTCATACCCCGATTCACGGTAATTTAACTGCATAAATTCCAACCAGGCTCTACCAATGTACTCCTGAGCAGTTTCCTTGGCAATTGCCACTACTGAAAATGGATCAGCAGCCAGGGTAAGTTCATAAAATGAATGAGAGTTAGTTATTTGATAATAACCTTCTCCAGGTTCTGCAGGGTATACTATTTTCCCGGCGGGGCCATTACTTAAATAAGCTTTGCCCTCATCCCCATTATCGGGCAGACCAATCATTATAGTTCTATTGCTCAAATTTCCTATTGTCGTATTCCAACCTTTACCCAGTGTTTCTTTATATTCTTTTCTGCTCATCTCGGGTGGTTTTTGATAAAATCGCCAGATCATTTTGGCAAAATCTAAATCTACTTCACCCCGATAGTTATAAAACATATTCCACAGTTGTAAATTGCGGGAGATACTATTTATACAGTGTTCACCTAACCATCCTCCATGTTCAATAAATTTAATTGTCTTACTTGCCTTACCCCCATCAGAAGTAAAGTAATTATTTGTAGCATAGATAAAATCTTTTTCAGCAAAATCTCCAGGTTTGCGCATACTTTTCAGTGCGGCAGACAACTCCAGAACAGCCGCTTCTCCTTTTGTTTCTGCCAAAAGAACATTCCAGGAGCGGTGCCATTTCCAGGACAAAACTTTATCGACCACCTCTGCTACTGAATCCGAAAACCTGATTAAATGAGTAAAAGATGGTTCAGCTATTGCACCATAATCAACATCAATTTCACGGCAGGCACTTCCAGAGCTTAAGCCAATAAATAGGCCCTTATTGTTCATCAATGGGGCAAAAGAAAACTGTCCAATATGTCCAGTAGTGATAAAATTATTACCCTTATCAGGAAAAGCAACTATAGTAACATTAAAATCAAATTCAAAGTCTGCACTATCCCCACATATTAAATTTCCTTTTTTTGTGGTTCGGCCCCAGGTAGCCCAGAGAGAACACCCCTCTGGAGGAAACTTTTCATCTTCAACTTCCTCCGGGTATCTGGATTTGCTGTTTGGTTTGAAAATCATCCGGGTGTTTAATAATAAGGCATCAGCATAAGAAATAGAACTACCATCAGCTAATCCTTTTACCATATCTATCGCTTCTGGAGTATATTCTTTTACATACTTTTGATATGCCCTTAACTCTTTTTCTGTTTTATACCTGCTGCCAAATTTTTTTATTGCCCATGCCCACTCATCATATTTCTTCATTTCCAGATAATGGGCCATTTGTTGCCCGTACTGGTACCCCATTTCATAATCCGAACCACAGAGGATAACGACCGGCATAATACTGGGCGGTACAATTTTTAAAGATGCATAGTTTTTTATCTGTTCCATCTATATCCTCCTACTTCACAACTTAATTTAACTATTTAAACAGCAATTGACTGTTTACTTTCATTTCTTTTATTAATATAATAACTTATCACCAGCAGGATAAAACCTACAATTTTAAGATAGATCCCAATTGGAAAAGGCAAAATCAATATTCCGGCTATACCCAGAATAATTCTTTCTACCCTGTTAATCTTGTTTCTTAGCCATCCTTCCCCGGCAGCAATAATAGCTACCAGACCGATACAGGCCAACAAGAGAGCAATAATAATTTCTGATACTGAACCCTTTAATAGCAAGGCCGGATTGAAAACAAAAAGATAGGGAACGATAAACCCAGCAATTCCTAGCCTGAAACCAGTTATACCAGATTTCATGGGGTCTGAACCTGCTATTCCAGCAGCTGTAAATGTAGTTACTGCTACAGGAGGTGTTACACCGGCCAGAGCAGCAAAATAAACTACAAAAAGGTGAGCAGCCATCGGGTCTGTTCCAATTTTTAAAAGAGCAGGACCAGCAATAGTCACCGTAATCAGATATGCCGGGCTAATATTCATGCCCATTCCCAGGACCAGACAGATCAACATAGAAAAAGTAATTCCCAGCAAGAAATTGTTATTACCCATACTAAAGATAAGTGAACCAAGTTTTATTCCCAGACCTGTTTGATTTAAAAGCCCAATAACAATACCAGTAGCAGCCATTATTACGGCAACATTAATCGTTGATTTTGTGCCTGATTCCAATGCCTCCACTATATCCTTAAATCCAAGCCTGTTCTTACCCCTTAAAATTCCCAGAATCAAAATGGAGAGAATAGAACCAAAGGCAGCAATAACCGGTGACCAACCCTTGACCAGTAGCCAGATAAGTACAATCATAGGAACAAAAAAGGTCGTTCCTTCCTTCATCATCTTCCAGTTAATCTTTGGCAGCTCTTCCCGGGGCAAGCCTTTCAATCCCAGCTTATCTGCCCTGAAATCAACAGTCATAAACAGTGCAAAGTAATAAAGAAAGGCCGGGATTATAGCAATTACAATAATATCTAAATAGGCCACACCCAGAACTTCAGCCATTAAGAAGGCTACCGCTCCCATTACTGGTGGAGCAATACAACCACCGGTTGAAGCAATTGCTTCTGTAGCTGCAGCAAATCTGGAACTATAACCTGCTTTTTTCATATTAGGAATAGTAAAGGCTCCCGTAACACAGACATTGGCAATTGGACTACCTGATATCGAACCAAAAAGACCGCTGGTTATAACTGATATTTTGGCAATACCTCCCCGCGCACTACCTACCAGGGCTTTAGAAAAATCAAAAATAAAATCTCCTCCACCTGCTATCTTCAGGAAGGAACCAAACAAAATGAAGGCAAAAACATAGTTTGACGAAATCATTACCGATAACCCAAAGATACCATCAGTTGTCATATATAGTTGTTCGACAATCCTGGCAACTGAGAAACCCTGAATATGGAACTTGCCAGGCACAATATAACCAAATCTGGCATATAAAAGTATTACTGCACTCAATACAACCAGGGGTATCCCCACTAATCGATACAATGCTCTTAAAATTAAGTAAATTAAGATTACACCTATAATTACATCCATAAGTGGAACCGGATCAAGATACTTCATCCTGAAAATATACCGCATATAATTAAAAGTCATGTAGATAAAAACAGTAATAGAAAGTACAATATTGATAATATCATCAGGGGATATTTTATCCCCTGATTTATCCAGCTTACTTGTGTAAAGACCAAACGATAAAATCAAAAAGAATGTTACATGAAATGTGTGGTACCAAATTGTTTCGGGAAACAAATATGTTATCGAATAAATGTGAAACAGGGCTCCAGCCAGAATAAATAAACGGAAAATTAGATTAATATTTCTGGGAAGTTTTCTCTCTCTTTTAGCCTTTGATTCATCTGATTTCTTTTTCCCGGCCATCTTTTAATCCTCCTCTAGTAAATTGTTAATGAATAAATTTAAAAACATATTTTAAATTAGCCTGAAATAGATATAAATTTTTACATTCTACTAAAAATTCTTTTTCCAATCCGGTAAATATTTGCCCTGATTCTTTAGAACTTTACACCGGCTTCCTTATAGGCCCTGATAGCTCCTTCATGTAAGGGAACACCATTTGTATCAATCATATAATCAAGTGTAATATTTTTGAGGATAGCATGTCTGCTTCTGAACTCATCTATATTATTTATTACTGATTTTACAATATTATAGGCTACTTCTTCTGGCATATCACTACTTACAACAGTTAGAGTTTTAGCGGCAAAGGTAGTTACAGGTTCTGAAATGAAATTATAGGTATTAGCTGGCAGCGTTACTTTAGCATAATTATATTTTTCAGCTAAAGAATCAAGGACCTTATCATCAATCTTAAGCATCTTTAATTCATGGTCAAATGCTAATTCTGTTGTTGGAGCTGTCGGTGTTAAAGCAATCAGAAAATATCCATCCAGCCCTCCACTGGCATACATATCTGTTGCTTCACCCATTTCTTTATAATAAATCTTTGCACCCCAGTTTTTAACATCATCAGTTGTTAAACCATATTCTGCAAGTAGACGTTCCATGCCAGCCCAGTGCACCTCAGATGGAGGACCAAAAGATACGCGTAATTTAGGTTTTTGATTAACAAATTCGTCAAAGGTATCAATAGGAACATCTTTTCCCATTATGAACTGGGCAGCACTTGTCGCAATTGCTCCCAGGGAACGTATTTTGGCTGTTGCCTCCTTTCTTTCCTCATTTTTCATAGCGTCAAGAACA
>JADQBU010000423.1 GCA_016278435.1 Halanaerobiales bacterium | reverse complement strand
AACAGTTGATCAACAGTATACCCTTTTTTTATCTTGGGTGGGGTTTTATAACCAACAGGACTATGGGTTAACCCACATGACAATAAAGCTTCAGTATATTTTAAACTTGCCTGTGATGGGTTGATTACCGGTACTCCCAGTTCATCCATCATCTCCTGGGCTACATCCAGAAAGCCCATACTCATACAACCCATAACAATTACATTGGCTCTGTCCTGCTTAATAGTCTCCCTGGCAACCTCGATCATCCGGGAAACTCCCTTTTTATGATCCTTGTTAAGCTCAATAACAGGCACATCTATGTCTTTAACAGATTTTAATTTTTGATAGACCCCGGTCTCCCAGGCTAGTTTTTCCAGGGCATCTAAAATCGTATCAGTTACGGTTACAATGGAAAAATTATGACCTAAACTTACAGCCATACTCATAGAAGCCCCGGCCGGACCGACTACCAGCATATCGGTAATCTCCCTTAAACCATCCAGTCCGGGATCCCCGAAGCAACCGATAATTACGGCATCAAATCCTTCCTCTTCGGCCTTTAATACTTCTTTAGCAGTTCCCTGAATACTGAGATACTCCTCAAACATTGATTCTATTGAAGCCGGTCCGGAATTAACATCAGCTATCGCTACCAGGGTATCCGGATTTGCCCATTCCTTTAGTTTTTCCAACCTTCTGTCGACTTCTTTCTGTCCCAGTTCTGTTTTACTTAAAGGACCGGGAATTATATACTTGATCTTCATCTGTAATTTCCCCCTATTAAACTTCATATCAATACTGTAAGGTCACCCTTTCTGCTTTACCCCTGCTATCTCCTCCCTTCTCAGTTTTCAAAGATAAGGCCTTAAACTATTTCTTTAGCCAGCAGGCTATATCCTCCAGTCCAAGTTCTTTCAGTATTTCTTCCGTAGGCCAGCCGGTTTCTCTATCCCAGCCGTGAATTTCATAATATCGATCCAGTAATTTACTCCATTTCTCTCTATTTAATTTCTGACCTTTTCTGGGTCCATTTAATATCGGTTCATTAAAAAATCTTTCCGGTGGGTAATCATCAATTCTGGTCCAGCCCTGATGTATAACATTAAAGCATTTTTCCAGGGTATGAATCCTTTCACCCATTTTCATGAATTCTATTTTATCAATTTCCCAGCCAGTAGCTATTGATAATAATTCAGCATAATCCTGCGGCATCATCATATCTACCCTGAGGCTATTTGTAAACATACACATTCCCAGGCAATCCAGCATAGCTTCCACTCTTTCAAAAAAGAAGACCAGTTTTTCTTTATCATTATAAGAGTGAAGATCTTCCAGTTTATCTACACCAAAAATATTTTTACACTTTTCTGGTGAAAGATTCTGCAATCTCGTTTCAATAACAGCCCCCCTGGTATGTGTACCTCCCCGGGCTGACACAGCAGTTCCCAGAGCCCAGGCAACTGAAGCCCGAAGACTTTCCATTAATTCCTGGCCCTTGATATTGATACTATATTCTGCTCCCCCCAGTACTTCTGCTGCCAGCCGTGAACCTTCAGCCAGATGTTTTCCAATACCTTCCTTTCTGGCTATTTTATTTAAAAGTGCAAAAATAACCTCCTGGTCACCCCACTCCAGTGCAAGACCATCAGTATCTTTTCTAGTTAAAATCCCCCGCTGATAGCATTCAAAGGCCCAGGCTATAACCCCACAGGCGTTATCAGTATCTAATCCCAGTTGATTGCAAAGGGCGTGACCCTTCAATATCCCCCGGGCATCAAATATATTTAACTTGGCGCCGAAATTATGAGGATCATTTCCCTGTAATCCTTCACATATAATTGTTTCACCTTCATAATCTATCTGATGAATACTCCAGCATTTTATGGGACAATTACTACATCCTTTTGTCTCTTTCTTATATTCCAGAAAAACATCAGGCAAAATTCTTGCTGTCTTCTCTGGAGGCGGAACCTGTCCTCCCTGAAAGTTGCGGTAAGGAGTTTCATCCATACCACCCCAGGGATGATAACAGTACACACCATATTTTTTCCTGCTGCCGTTAAACTCATCCTCTTTTAACCATTTTCCCAGATATTTGACCTTATTATTAAAAGATTTCTTATCTCTTACATCTATCGTTCCTTCTCCCTTAACTACTATTGCTTTTAAATTCTTGGAGCCCATAACTGCCCCCAGACCGCATCTCCCGGCAGCCCGTGCTCTATTAACAATAATACAGGCTGACCTGACAAGATTTTCACCTGCCGGGCCTATTGATAAAACCTGTATATCTTCAGTTTCCAGTTCTCTTTTTATTATTTCTTCAGTTTTAACCGTTGATTGACCTTTTAGATGTCCTGCCTCCTTGAATATTATTTCTTCTCCATCAATATAGAGATAAACTGGTCTACTGCTTTTCCCTTTGATAAGGAGATGATCTATTCCAGTAGACCGTAATTCGGAGGCAAAACCACCCCCGCAATTACTGGAGCCAATCCCTCCGGTCAAGGGATTCAAAGAATCAATACTCAACCGGGAGGCTCCCGGAGCACCAGTGCCAGCAAGAAGCCCAACTCCAAATACAATTATATTTTCCGGGGCAAATGGTTCAATCCCGGGAAGCAATTCTTTTATCAAAAGATATTGATTAATTCCCCTTCCCCCAAGAAAACGCTGTCTGTATTTATATACATCTTCATAGTTTATTTCAAAGTTAGATAAATCTATCCGGGCAATTTTTCCTTCTAAAATATCTATGACCGATCATCTCCCTGTTCTGACTAAAACCAGACTTCTTTTAAGACCCTCAGGGCATTACCACCAATAGCTTTAGCTATATCCTGGTCACTATACCCGTGTTTTACCAGCCATCTGACGATATTCTTCGATACCTCAGTCGGATTTTCCAGTCCTTTCACATATTCAACCTCATCATACTCTTCAGTCTGTATACCATCTTTCTGATAGGCTTCTTTAATTGATAGATTACTGCTATAGGCATGGTGTAAACCAACATGATCCCCGTATAGAACATCCGGTCCAAAGGAAACATGATCGATCCCTACCAGGTCTTTAATATATTCAAAATGTTCCATATATGATTCTAGATTATGATCAGGATTTTTCCTGGTCAGTGTAGTATGAGGGGCTGCTTCGATACCGATCAGACCACCCTTTTCTGCACAGGCCTGAAGAACTTCATCAGGTTTAAGGCGGTTAATATTCCATAATCCTCTGGCTCCGGTATGGCTCAAGATTACAGGTTTACTGCTGGCTTTAATTACATCCATAGATGTTTTATCACCAACATGTGAGCAGTCAATAAGCATCCCAATTTTATTCATCCGCTCCACAACTTTATGTCCAAAATAGGTTAAACCACCATCATTTTTTTCCTTTAAACCAGAACCCAGGGCATTTGCTTCACTATAAGTTATACCCATCACCCAGACACCAAATCCATAGAGAATATCTACCCTGTCAACTTCATTTTCCAGCATTGCTGCCCCTTCAATTGTTGGTATTAAGGCAATCCTGTTCTCTTTGTGGGCCCTGAAAATATCCTCTACTCTCTCACAGCGGATAATAAAATCCTGATGAGCCAGATCTGATAATCTCATGCCCAGGTCATAAAGGACATCACGCCATTTCCAGCCATTTTTAGATTCGATAGTACAGATTCCATCCATAAAGTTTTCAAAAACAGCATCCCAGTATGAAAGTGATAATCCCTCAAAAGCTGTTGACATCCTACCCTCTTTTACATAAGCAAAAGTTTCCCTGATGTCTGCGGGAAATACCCCCAGATGATCATGTAGCGAGATCATTATATTATTAGCAGCAATCTCCTCTACCCTTTTTTCTTCCTCGGGAGTAAGAGGAACTAAATATTCCTCTATCCTGTTGACCTCATCGGCCAGGTCAAAAGCACGGTAATCCTTATTTTCTTCCAGATACTGATAAGATTTATAACCTGAATAATCCTTTTTTAAACCCAATTTATATTTCCCCTTTCAACAGAGTATATTTAAAACTTTATTAAGAGTTATTGCATTACCCGTGCCATTCATATAAAATAAAAAAATCCCGGTATATATACCAGGATCAATTAAAATAATTTCTTATTTGGTTTTTATCAGGTGCCTAATAGGTGATTTCTGCCACCTAATAACCTAATTTATATCTCTTAACCCCTTCTACAATGGCCTGCAAATTCCTGACAGGTGTAGTCAGGGGAACTGCACATTCGGGGGAAATCATCTCAATTCCTGCCCTGATAGCAGCATTAACCTCCTTTTTTACATCTTCCGGGGTACCGGAAAGCAGTGTCTGCGGATTATTAATATTTCCGGTTAAAACCAGATCCAGGCCGGCAGCTTCCCGGGCTTCTACAGCAGTGTTCTTCGATTCAAAATGAAAGACTGCTACCCCGGTTTCGGCGATATCCGGAATCCTGTCCACGGTTCGACCGCAGATATGCAGTATTATCGGTCCCTTGATCCGCTGGGCCAGCTTCTGGTGGACCGGTTTTAAAAACCGGGCATAACCCTGAGGACTTATCAGATCCCCTGTAGCATGGTCGGCCAGGGTAATAAAATCAGCTCCAGCCTCCAGTTGGGCCTCAGCAAATTTGATGGAAACCTCTTTTAAGATATCCAGTATTTCATTAATTTTTTTAGGAGCCTGGATAGTATCGATCAAAAAATTCTCCACCCCGAAGAGGTGATAGGCCAGAGTCCAGGGACCCATCACCTTACCGATCAGACAGACCTGATCCCGGTAAAGCTTTTTCAGAAGTTTTAAAGCTTCAATCACAGTCGTAATAGCAGGATGGTCCATGAAATCTAACGGTATCTTTATCTCAGCCGGTTCAGTATAGAGATAGCCCCTGTGGTCGGGCATCTGATTCCTGCTGCCCCATTCTACCTTCATACCCAGGGCAGCCGCTTCCTGCTGAACACTGAAATAGGGAGCTATGGAATCAAAGCCAAGTATTTCATAACCGGCAGCAGCCAGCAGGGCCATCTTCTCCGGGTCAGTATGGACATCTGGAAAATAAGTATTTACTGATTCCATCAATTCAATACAGGCAATTGAAACCGGGTTAATCACCGGTTTGCGGTCAACTTCCTTCTTCACCAGGGCGGTCATCACTCTTTCCCGGGAATTCATCTCCTCATTCCTCTTATTTTTCTGCACTGGTAGATTTTCCTCCTTCATTCACACTGAAATTAAAGACATCGGGCCGGAAATAATGTCCCACTACATCGAAGTCAAATTTACCCTGGATTATCTCAGCCGGATCCAGTTCTGCATATAATATACCTTCTTTATCATAAAGGGGGCCGGCCAGCACCTCTCCCATTGGAGAAATTATCACACTACCTCCCCGGCACATAATCTCCGGTTGCCCGGCTATTTCTTCTGTAAATCCCAGGTTATCTGGATACATATCCCTGCTTACATACTGATTACAGCCCAGCACAAAACAGCGGCCCTCACAGGCAATATGACGAAGGGTAGCCTGCCAGGTATCCCGGGAATCAGCCGTTGGTGCCAGGTACAGATCAACCCCTTTTTGATAGATGGCCATCCGGGCCAGGGGCATATAGTTCTCCCAGCAGATAAGTCCACCTATCTTCCCCAGCTCTGTATCAACTACAGTCAGAGTACTGCCATCACCCTCTCCCCAGATCAAACGCTCAGACCCGGTCGGTTTTAATTTGCGGTGTTTACCCAGGATCTGACCATCAGGACCGAAGTAAAGTAGTGTACAGTAAAGAGTTCCACCGGCGGCAGATTCTCTTTCAATTACTCCAACAGCCAGGTAGACATCATTTTCCCGGGCAGCTTCCCCCAGAGCCCCGGTTACCGGACCAGGGATCTCGATGGAATTTTCCCAGTATTTCTGCCAGAGTAACCTGCCCTCAGGACTCCGGCTACCTACCACTGTACCGAAGCTAAAACCACGGGGATAGGCGGGGATGAAGGCTTCCGGGAAAAGTATAAAATCAGCTTCTTTACCGGCAGCTTCTTTAATTAAACGGCAGGTCTTCTCAACAGTAGCTTCCTTATCAAATAAAACAGGGGCCGCCTGGACAACCGCAGACTTGATTGGAGTTCTTCTCATGCTATTTCCACCTCAATAATGTGAAATTTTATAATTGCTGGTCATTATTACGAGTCTTTAATTTATTTTCATCAAATATAGAAAATAAAGATAGAAGCTAGAATTTTATATTTTTTCTGTGCTCAGCTCAGAGAAAGAATATCTTCAATCTCCTGCCGAATTTCAGTTCCCCGGCAGTTCCGCTGGTGTTTAATAGCAGCCTGATCGAGCGAACGTAAAGCCCGGTGTATCTCCATTCCTGATTCCTGGTGCAGTTCTGCCAGCAAAGCAAAATCATCTTCTATATCTACTTTTCCCTTCAAGGAATTAAGAACAGCCCTGGAGAATTTGTAGGGATTGGCTGTAGAATCGATTACAACTGGCATCTCTGTTTCCCCAATTCTCTGTAGATATTTTTTATAAGATTTGATACCGACTGCTGTATGGGGATCAACCAGGTAATCATACTTCTCAGCAGTCTCCTTGATAGTTTTCCGGGTTTCCTGCTCGGTACTGAATTCACCGGCAAAGATAGTCTGCATCTTCTTTAACGTTTCCTGACCTACAGTAAACTTACCCTTATTTTTGAGCTCATCATACCACTTGCTAACCTTTTGCCCATTATTACCAGTAATCATGAACAAAAAGCGCTCCAGGTTGGAGGAAAGCAGAATATCCATCGAGGGACTGATAGTCTTATGAAACTCCCGCTTCAGATTATAAACCCCGGTATTGAGAAAATCAGTCAAAATATTATTCTCATTGGAGGCACAAATATATTTATTGACAGGTAACCCCATCCGGTAGGCATAATAACCGGCCAGGATATTACCGAAATTACCGGTCGGAACTGTGATATTTATTTTATCACCGGTCTTTATCTCCTCATTTTGAACCAGACTTTTATAGGCAGAAAAATAATAAACGATCTGGGGTACAAGCCGGCCCCAGTTAATGGAGTTAGCAGATGAAAACTGGTAGCCCTGCTGGTTTAATTTTTGATTGAAGTTCAGGTCACCGAATACATCTTTAACGGCATTTTGACAATCATCAAAGTTGCCCTCAACGGCCACAACAGAGGTATTATCTCCACCCGTAGTCACCATCTGAGCCTCCTGGATCTTGCTGACTCCCCCATCAGGATAGAAAACAATTATTCTGATTCCCTCTACATCCCGGAAACCCTCCAGGGCTGCTTTACCGGTATCACCCGATGTCGCAACCAGGATAACAATCTCATTATCCATTTCGGTTTTATTAACAGCCTGGACCATGAGATAGGGTAAAAGCTGTAAGGCCAGATCCTTGAAGGCAGCCGTCGGTCCGTGCCAGAGTTCAAGAATAAAAATGTCATCAGCCAGCTTTACCAGGGGGGTAATATCGAGATGGGGAAATGTCTCCCGATTATATGCTTTATTGACTGTTACCTGTAGTTCCTCCAGGGTAAAATCGGTCAGATACTTACTTAAAATCCTGTAAGCCAGCTCCTGGTAACTATCATCCTGCATTTCTTCCAATTCCTGAAGAGTAATTTCTGGTATTTCTTCAGGGACAAAGAGACCGCCCGCCGGTACCATTCCCAGCCTGATTGCTTCTGCTGCCTGCACGCTTCTGTAATTATCCCTGGTACTTATGTAGTTCATATTAAATCTCCGCCTCTCCTCTGTTTTTTATTTAACCGGCCTAACTTCTCTCACAATAATTCTTCTACTCAAGGCCCTATTACCTGAAACTCATTGTTAGCCATTTTATTACTCTCTGTGTAATTAGTATTTTCATTATTATTTTAACAGATATCCAGAGACTGTACAAATATTCCTTATGAATCTTCGGCTTCCTTGAAAACAATAATCCTGAAAATAAAAACTCACCCTTACCGCGATTATTACCCGGTAAAGGTGAGTCTATTAAATCGACTCTGCCCTCAAATCACCTGACTTTATCTGGATTAAAAATTTGTTTCCAGAAACAACAATTTCAAACTAAAAACTATATCTTACCCCCATTGAAGTAAAATCATTGCAGTTAAACTGGCCAAAAGTGGTGCCGGTGTCTCCGTCAAATATCTTGTGCAGCAATTCCAGGTACATGTTATCTTTTATCTTGTAATCAATCTTCCCGGCCAGAGAATAGTCTTCATCCCCCAGGTTGTAGACCAGGGTCAAAGAAGGTTTAATGGTCTCATTCCGGTAACTATCTTCCAGTTTAGCTATTACCCTGTTGGTAATATAGTCTTCATCTTCATCATACTGGAGGTCATAAATACTGTTATCTTCGATCTCTGAACTGTCCAGCACCTTTTCACCGGTCAGCTGTAGATTCAGGTTCAGATTACTTACCGGCAGATCCCTGTCACCACCTATAACCCAGGCAATCTTACTATTACGGACAAACGGGTTATCACCATCTTCATCCCCGGTCCGGAAATAAGCCAGCTCAAATCTGGTATTAATAGTATTCCAGACAGTGGCCAGTTCTCCTCCCAGCATATCTACCTGGTCATAATGAAAGTCAGCTGAATTCAAAAATTGATTAAAGTTACTCATTAGAGAAGGATTTCCGGCTGCTGCCAGGAAAATACTCCTGTTATAACCGGGATCTCTTAAATAGCCATGGTAATAACTTAAACCATAGTCAACACCCTGCCGGCTATCGGTAAACCTTAGTGCATACTGGTCATTGTATTCGGGAAAAGCAGATTCCACCCGGTGTACGATTTCTGTTTGACTTAGCCCCGTTGAAGCGCTTATTTGAGCCAGTGTAAATGCACCGAAGGGGTTGATCAGCCAGTTACCCAGGTTACTTTCGGGATCATCTGCCAGACGGTGGCCGGTAAAGTCGGGAGTATAGACAAACTCCATCCGGGCCTGACCTCCCCGCAGATAACGGTTAACCTTGAACATCTCTTCCCCGAGCTGCCTATCGAGATAATCGGGATTGATGAAATCACTCATGTCCTCGGCATTAATCTGGTCAACTACATGGACTCCATCACCTTTTCCCCAGACCAGTCTCTTCTTTCCCAGCAAGATTTCATATGGACCTTTATATAAATTGATATAATATTCTGCAGGCTCAAACTCATCCCGGGCCCCGGTTTGGCAATTTAAAAGGGCCTCAATATCATAGTAATCAGCTTCATAAGAAAGCTCCAGAACCATGTTCATATTTCCCAGCATATCCCCATCTTTAAATAGCCTCAACTCCGGAAAAATTTCACCAGAATAATTAAGCCGTGGTCCCTGCTGGCCGGAGTAAAAACTATCACTCTCAAAAGCCAGAACAGGTAAACTTAAGATAAAAACAGTTAGAACTGCTATTATCAGGATCGATTTTTTTCTAAGCATTCTATCACTCCTCTTGGCATTTTACCGTATTTCTTAAATTTTCCCATTTTCCAGAAACTGCTGGGTAAACCTCTGATCACTGATCTTCTTGTTATATTCCAGATAGTAGTTGCCATTATCGGCCTGTTTTACATAGAGGCGGGTTTTATGTCCGGTTTCCAGGTTCTCCATTGTAGCCGAAAAAGGTGTCCAGATACCATTTATCTTTTCAATATTCTGCTCGACCGTCATCACCTTATATAATTTCCCGGTATCTTTTGCATACATCTCTAACTTAACCGGTATCAAGTGTTCCTTTGTAAACCAGGAAATTGTCCTTTGATACTGTTTGTCTTCCGGATTTACAGGTGTTGCCTCTACAACAAAACAATCATATTTGCCCAGTTTTTCTTCTTTTAAAAGCTGATAAGTAAAGTCTTCAATATTCCTCGACTCCAGATCATCATAAGTAAAGTCAGACCCCATAAAAGAGTCACCACCCTGGGAAGAAGAAATCCTCCTCACTCTCTGCAGGGCAGGCAGATAAATCCACTGATCATCTTCTCTATCCTTATTTTCTATCTGAAGGAAACGGGTATCCCTGACCGCGGCCGGCTCATGAAAGACCAGTACAACTTCTCTTAGATCATCAGCAGGGGCACCGTATTTCTGGGCCCAGACCTCAATAGTCCGGGAACTCACTTCACCGTTTTTATCGATTAAATCCATCCCGGCCAGAACATGCTGGGTATTGCCACCATCCCGGGCTTCAACTTCCTCCATAACCTCCCGACCGGTTATGGCCAGAACTGAAAAACTACAGCTAAGCACAAAAACTGCAACCAGCAGGAAAATAATTTTGCTTTTATTTAATCTGTTTATCATCCAGAATACCTCCTTATTTATTATGTCAATAACAGCTTATTCTCATATTTATTCTATAATTACCATAAATTTACTTCCTGGCAATAAAAGCCGGTTTAAAGGTGTTTAACAGTACAGGTAAGATCGTCAGTGCTGCCAGTGATGAAGTGAACATCGTCACCGCAATCAATAACCCCAGATAGACCAGGGGATAAAAGTTGGAAGCCAGTAGAACCAGAAAACCAGCAGCTACTGAAATCGCATTAAATATAATAGCCTTTCCTGTTGTAGTCAGGGTATTACGGGTCACCTGATAAAGATCATCACTTTTCATTCTTTCCTGATGGTAACCAGACAGGAAATGAATCGTATAATCCACCCCGATCCCAATCGCCAGTGAGGCCACCATCGAAGTACCTATATCCAGTTTTATCCCGGCATATCCCATTAAGCCGAAGTTAATCAATAGTGAAAATCCCAGGGGAATAATTCCATAAATCCCGGCCACCAGGGACTTGAAGGAAATAGCTACAATCAAAAATACTATTATAAAGGAAACCAGGATACTCATCGTCTGGCTGTGAACGATCAGATTATTGGCGGCGAGGGCCATATCGGCATATCCTGATACTGTTACCTTATAATCCCCGGGAAAATGCTCTTCAGTATAGTTGATTATTTTCTCCTTAGTCCGGGCTGCAACAAGATTACTCGGATCATTAAGCTGGATAATCATCTGGGCTTTATCCGGCTCCAGTTGGTCATTTATCATATCATCCAGATTACCCGAATAGAGCAGTAAATACTGGGAAATCAGATTCTTTAAACCCTGTTTATCTTCAGCCGGGTATTTATCTAAATCATAGGGGATTTCATTATAGGCAGCACCCCGGAAATTAGTCTCCTTATTAATCAAATCTACCAGTTCTTCAACGGTCAGACCCAGTTTATCGGCCCGGGCCAGGGCTTTATTTAATAACTCAGCAAACTGGTATTCACTCAGATTTCCATTGATGTCAGGTTCTCCGGAAGTCCCGTTTGAAGAATTAACCTGAGATTGACCAGTGTTCTTTTCATTGCCATCAGCAGGACTGGAATAGAATGAAGAAGTATTTTCTTCCTTTCCAGTAGACTCCTGGCTGGAATCGGAACTTCCATAAAAACTGGATGTAGTCTCTTCTTCCCCTGCTGCCTGAGCCGGCTTCTGACCAGAATCCTGGTTCGAGTAAAAGCTGGAAGTCGTTTCACTATCCAGACTACCCGGTTGCTGCTTATTATCCTGCTTTCCAGTCTGGCTACTATCCTCAATCTCAGGATAGTGCATAACCCTGTTCATTCTCTTTATAAAATTGGTAATCGAGATTACTTTACCGACCTCTTTCATATTACCGGTTAGATATCTTTCCAGATTATCCATCTGATGAAGTATCTCTGGATCTGTCAGGCTGCCCTTCTCCTTGCCAGCAACCATGATATTCATAATCGATGTCCCGGCAAAATTACTGTTTAAAAACTCATCGGCCTGCCTGATCTCAGTATTTTCCTTGAACATCTCAATTAATGGAGTATCTATAATAATCTTACTCATACCGATTAGCGAAATTATAACCACTATTACAGTGGTAACTACAATCGTTACCTTCCGGCTGGAGTAAAAATCATGGAGTTTTGCTATCATTCCAGCAAAAGGCTGATGATCAAGATATTTACCATCTCTCAATCCCTTATCCCTGTTGAAACAGATCAATAACAGAGACGGAATAAAAAGGATTGTTACCAGAAAAGCGGTGGCGATTCCAACCGCAGCAAAGATTCCAAAGGTTTTCACCGGTACAATCTTACTGGTAGAAAGAGAACCAAAACCAACTACTGTTGTCAGTCCTGTAAGAAAAACTGGTTTACCCAGCTGCTGAACCGTCTTAATTACTATCTGTCTGTGCTCAACCCTGATTAAATTATCATCCTCCTGGGCCAGATGATCATAATAATGGCTGAGAATATGTATACCATAGGCGCTCCCTACCCCGATCAAAATTACCGGTATAACAGTAGATACCATTGTCATATTAATTTGTAGTAAAGCCATTAAACCCACAGACCAGATGGTGCTAATTAGTACAGTAGCCGTGGTTACAATGACCGGCAACACCCTTCTAAAAAAGAGATAAAGTGCCAGCAGCAGAATAATTACTATAAAGGGAATTAACCTTGTAATATCCTGCATCATCTTATTTCCCATTAATACACTGACCGCAGAAGGTCCGGAGACATAGGTCTCCAGATTATTTTTCTGGTTGGAGTCAAGAACATTCTTCACTCCATAATAAATATTTTCTTTCTCTTCAGTAGTCAGGCCATCCTTGATATCTAATAAAATCTGGGTTGATTTGAAGTTATCATTGTACAGATTATTTCTGTAAAAATCCCATGATAACAGCTTTTCCTTCAAAGCATTGATATCAGCATTACTGACCGGTTTTTCCTGGATAAGTTCTTCTACTACCATCCCTTCCGGGGTTCCGGCAATATAACTGGCATTAGTAACTGAAGTAACCTCATCTATTCCCTGAATAACGGCAAATTCACCGGTAATTTTATCAATATATGATATTATTTCGTTGGTAAAAATTGTGCCTTCTCCGGCCCTGACAGCCACAATCATCCTCTGATTTCCCCCGAAAATTTCTTCAATCCTGTTATTTTTAACCCGGGCCGGATTGTCATCGGGAAGAAATACCTTGATATCATTATCTATTTTAATATCAGGAATCTGAAAGGCAAAAAAGACAGTTATGCCCAGTATAACTAAAACAATCAACTTTTCATGACTCAAAATTCTTTCCACAGATTACACCTCATCTCTTTCAGGACAAATCATGTTGTACCAGATTATACATCTTTTTTAGATTCTTAATCATTATTCTTTTCTCTTCATCCGGAATATCGACCATAATCAGGCTGAACCATTCCTGATAAATTTTTTCAACTACTGGTTTAATCTCCCTGGCCTTCTCACTGAGAAATATTAAATAGACCCTGCCATCTTCAGCGGATTTTTTTCGGATGAGATAACCCTTTTTCAAAAGACCCTTGACCGCCCGGGAAATTGTTGCCTTATCTACCCCCAGGTTTTCAGTCAGGGTTTCCTGGTTTATACCGTCCACATTATGATAGAGATACATCAACAAGTTGCCTTCGTTATGTTTTAAATTGTAGATATCAAGTTCGCGGTTGATAAACTGTTCATGATGTTTATAAAGCCTGGAGATCCACTTGCCGATCGGATTATGTACATACAAGTCCTGCTCCCTCCTTTGCAATTAGTTTCAGCTGCAACTGTTTTCTTAAGAAAATTATAACATAAATTGATTGCAGGTGCAACTATCCTTTTTAATAACTCCATAATTTATAATTCCCGCAGCAGTTAAAGTTTTATAATAAAAAAATCCACGGTATATAATATGCAAAAACCGTAGATTAGTTAATGATCACAATTTTCAGGTTAGTACTGGAGATACTTTAAAGACCCTGATTAATTACCGATCATATTTTTATATTTAAAGATACTGTTCCCTTTCTTCCAATCTCTCTATGTGTTTTTTATTATTCTTAATATCATGCTCAATTAGTTTTATAGAATTAAGTATTTTAATCTGATTTTGATTTAATTCTTTTATGGCTACTTCCATCTCATCAAATCTCTTATCGATCTTATCAAATCTTTCATCAATAGATTCAAACTTCTTGTCAACCTGGTCAAATCTTTCATCTACCTCTTTAAATCTCTTATCAATCTCCCCAAATTTCTTATGCATATATCCAAAACCTTCATCGACAGTAACCTTAAGCTCTGCCACCATCTTGATTAACTGCTTAATTTCATCTGCCATTTTCTCGCCCTCCTCTTTTTATTTTATCAAATAAGCAATCGTTGTACAAACTGAATTTTGGGTATGTCCAATTATACCTATCTCCATATTATTTTCTTCCAGAGAAAAAAATAATACTTTCTGATAACTATCCCAGTTATCAGTAGCACTTCCATCCCCGATATGTGGACCACTGACAAAATACTTTTTACACATATTAAGCTTCTCCTTTCCGAATATTATGATAATTACAATGTTAATAATCATAGGTTCTCCCACACAAACTAACATTTGATAAAGCAATTATTAGCTAAATATTTTGCTTAGAAAAAAGATAAAATTATATTTTGGCAGGCAAGAGTCATTCTTCACCCTATACCCCCTGTAGTTGATAGTTTTTGAACAACTTTTTGACATTCATTGCCGCAACTTTAGAGCCAAACCAGATTTTTAAGCGCACTAATCCCCTGACAGGCATATTATCAACATTGTATTTTCTTCTAAAAACAGGATATACCTTCAATTCCTGCTCTCTGATTGGTTAGTTTTTTGTAGTCTTTTGTTTTAAGTCTTTGTGTCTGCATAATGTATGAAAAATTCAGGGCTTTTACCACCAGGACATTCTGAAATTTTATTATTATCATCAGAAATTTTATCAATACTATCTCTACAGAACTCCTGATCACTGTACACGTTGGGCTTAAAATCATAAAAACTAATTAAAGAATTATCACCATCAAAGATCTCGGCTACATTGGCCATAAAACCAACATTGCTATCATATTTATTATTTATCTGCATATATGATTCAATAAAGTCCCTGATAAAAAAGTTTAAAAAGCCGCCTTCTCGTAAGTCCAGGGGAAGAAGAAAGATAAACTATGATGAGATTTTCAAGTTTACTTTACACCAGGTGAAAGAAGGTGATATTGAACACCTTTATCAGGATTCCACTTATGACCCAGTAATTCTTTAAACAAATACAATGGTAAAATGTGGATAAAGGCTATCGTTTAATACCGCATTGACCTTTTTCTTAAAAAAGAAAACCGTGATGTTTGAATATTTAGTAGATAATAATTTATACTGATAGTTATTTTTTGACTTATGCTAAACTTTTTTATGTAATGCTAATGATACTAACATAACAATTTAAAAGAAACTGGAGATAAGATTACCTTTTGATCTCAATAACCTTCAACTTCCCTACTATCTTTTTCCTCTGTAAAAAACAGGAGACCCAGTAATGCTATCCAGATAATAACAGCACTTAAAATACCAAGAGAGAGCACACTATAGTTATTCATAATCCAACCCAGGACTACCGTGCCGAGAAGCAAACCGGTATCACAGACAAAACGATTAACACTTGTCAGAAAGCTAATCTTATTTTCTGGGATATGTTCACAGAGTATACCTATATTGAAATTATTTCCAACTCTCCCCAGACCAAACATTATTATACCTGCATAATATACAGATAAGCCTCCACCAACTGTCAGAAAGACCATACTTATACCACCTATTAATAGTCCGGGAACAAGAACATGACGATTACTATATTTAATAGCAATATAGGAACCGCCGACTACCACTAAAAACCTGAGAAGTTCTATGATAGAAAGACTAAGGCCTATATGTGATGAAGTTAATTTAAAAATATTATCTCCCACAAGGGGGATTATGGCTCTACTGAATGAGCCCATTGTAAACAATAAACAGAAGCTAACAAAGTTAATAGAGATAACGGCCGGCCAGTTTATCCCCCGATTTATCTTTTTATCATTAGCAACCTTCTCATTATCAGAGATAATCTCATCCTGTTTATCATTCTCATCAAAATTGGACCTAAAATTCAAAATAATAATAAATATCAAAAATACAGCAAGTCCTAAAAAGATTACTCTCCAGTTATATAATTGATTTAAAATTCCAGAGTAGACAGGAGCCACAGCAGAGGCAATCAACATACTTGATTGAAAGACTCCTAGTAATTTTTTCCTCCTTTTACTAATACTTGTAGCCGAAACATATATCAACATTAACATCATTAAAGCAGCCGAACCAACACCTGCAACAAAAATTGAAAAGAGAAAAAAAACAAATGACTGCGCTCTAAAACACATATAAAAACCCAGAGCCGATAACAATAAAAATATAATTAATAATTTCTTTAATCTATCTTTAGAAAAAATATATCCCAGAGGTAAACTTACTATCATACGTCCTAAAACCAGTATAAAGATAACCAGCGTAACCTGAAACGCATTTACATTAAATTCATTCTGTATAGTTGGCAAAATAGGTGATAGAATACTGATCAACTGTATACTTATGAAGGTAAATAAGAAAACCCTGGCAACTTTGATTGACATCATAATTTGTGCTCCTTTTTTATTGCGATAATGTCATTTAAAATTATCCATAATATGATGGCAGATAGTATTTTATTCCATATTAATAATATATTTTTTTAATAACGCAAGCTATATTGAAGGTTTTGATTTTTTTACTATTATGTCCCTGTGGACCTAATGGCTGCCCTGGTTATATCATTTTCCTTCAACCAGACTGTCATCTTTTCAACCGTCTTAATCTCTGTAGAACACTGATAGACATCCTGGCAAGGGCCCCAATCAGAACTCTTTCCTGCCGGGCAAATTCTAATGTATTATGCATTATAACCAGATCACCCGCATGGAAACCACAGGCTATACACGCTTAGGTAACGTGTTTCAATATCTCGCAGTCATTACCCCATTTATAGAGGCCAAAACCCTCCCCTACATCACAAACCAGGTCAATTTTTTCATATTTGATAATTACCCCCCTCTCTTAATGTAGTATATAAATAGCTCCTGGTTTTTCATTCTTGATAGAGACTATCAGGTAGACAATGTATTCACACAGTAGGAATCTTGCTATAATAACTATCTATGCTAAATTACTGGCAAAAGAGGAGATAGAATACTGTAAAACATAAACTCATAAAAGTAAAAAGACAATTTCTGCAATATATTATTACATAGAACTCTCCTCTTACATTTGCCGTTATTTAATAGTACATTCCTTTATTTAGTTATTTTTTTATTTTAAGGCCACTTCCCGGATTCCAGTCAGAAGGTAAAATATCAGGGTCAATCTGAATATCAAGGAAAGTAGGCTCACTGACTGATAGTGCTTCTGGTAGTATTTCTTCCAGTTCTTCATTTGTTTCAATCCTCCAACTTCTGATGCCATATAGTTTTGCCATCTCTGCAAAGTCAGGGTTATTGAACTCGGTACCGACAATACGGCCATCATAGCTTTTGTTCTGATGATAATGCTGTGAACCAAAAGAATGATTGTTAAAGATCATACAGGTAATGGGAAGATTTAAGCGTTTAGTTGTTTCCAGCTCATGTGTTACCATGGCAAAACAACCATCTCCCATTATACTTACAGCATGATGGGTTGGAACAGCAAGAAGGGCTCCCAGCAAACCGGGAATAGCAAACCCCATTGCTCCAAAACCTGCAGACCTGATATAAGTATTATATCCTTGAACATATGTTTTCTTGCCAAAGAAAGAATGTAATCCTGAATCTACACTGATAAAGGTCTCGGGTGAAAGATGTTCATTCAGAAGCTTAATAGCAAGCCAGGGATTGACACCCATGCACTCGCGGGCTGCTTCACTATAATAGGATTCGCGTTCTCCTGTAAGTCTTTCCTTGATTTCTTTTAGATTCCAGCATGTATTAAACTCTCCGGAAAAAGAGCCATCCAGCTGTTTTAGGTATTCACGGGCATCAGCAATCACCGGCAGTTCAACAGAATACTGGCGACACATCTCCCCGGGATTAATATCAACATGGATAATCTTCGTCTCTTCTGAGATAGCACTCCATTCAAAAGTAGATACATCGGAGAAGGTCAAGCCAATTCCTACTATCAGATCAGCTTGTTTAAGTATGGCCCGGGCTGTTTTATCACCAGCCTGACGGGCTACTACCCCCATAAATAACTCATCTTTCTCTGAACAGACACCCCGTCCCCCGTCTGTAGTAACGAAAGGTAAATTATACTTATTTACAAAAGCCATTAATTCTTTAGCTGCCCGTGAACGAATAACTCCAGCCCCAGTAAAAAAGAGCGGGTATTTAGCTTCTTTAAGCATTTTAATAGAACTTTTTATGCTATTATTGTCAGGTACAGGACGGTTTAAAGGTGTTGATATACCTCTTCCCTGTAAAAAGCTTAATTCCTTCTTAATATTTTCTTCAGTAATATCAATTTCTGCTTTAGCAATATCCTTGGGAATATCAAGATGGACTGGACCCGGTTTTCCAGAAGTTGCAATCACCATCGCCCGAACTATCTTAGAAATGGCTTCCTCCGGTTTTGTAATCTGTAATGTTTCCTTGGTTACAGGACTATAAATACTCATTATATCGACTTCATGGTAGGTATCTCTTCCCAGATTCTTGGTGACTTCATTACCGGTAATAGCTATCATGGGAGAACCATCTTTATAGGCTGCAGCTATACCATATAGAAGTTTAACTGCACCCGGCCCCACATGGGCAGTACATACTGCTATATTCCCACTGGCCCGGGCATAACCATCGGCCATATGGGCAACATTATCTTCTGAACGCGCTTCCAGAAATTCAATTCCTTCAACCCGTACAGTCGCATCCATCAGATCTAAAATAGAAGTCCCAGCAATTCCGAATATATAAGGGATTTTAGCCTGGACAAACAAATTCACAATTGCGTCTGCTACTTTAATTTCAAACACATCCCCTCACTTAAAATTTATTATTTCCTATGTTATAGAAATAATCTTATTCTCTTTACGTTACAAAAGGGTCCGGAATGAACTAGTTATTAGGGCAATACCTGCCTTTTAAAATCCGGACCCTGCCATTTTTATATTTTTACTACTCTCTATCCCAAGGGGCTGAACCCTTGTATTTCTTATCCATCTCTTTATAGTGGTCGATTAATTTTCCCCAGTCTTTTTTGGAGCCGGGTAACCAGCCACCGTCAAACACACTATGGCCCGGTACTCTCAATTTAACATTTAACCAGACTAATCTATCCTCAACAACCTGCTCATGTTCAACATTTGCCGGTAAAACAATAATATCTCCAGGCCCTACCTCAAACCACTCATCTTTTATTCTGACTTTCATTGTTCCTTCAATCGGCATAACTATCTGTTCTTCAGGGTGTGAATGAGGCTGTGCTCCTGCACCCTTCCCATCACCTCGGTCTTCTTCATACACAATCTTCTGTAAAAGCATATAGTCTGTCTTTACTGTTTTACCTATGGCAGTTGTCCTGCTTGGCGTAATTTTAGTTTCTTCTAAGTTTTCCCAGTTATATACTGGCATATAAATCCTCCTCTACTGTATTTGTTTTTTTTTTAGATCGGA
>JADQBU010000074.1 GCA_016278435.1 Halanaerobiales bacterium | reverse complement strand
CGACACGGGTAATAGAACGTTTCTGAGAATTAAGAACTCTCAATAGCTTTGCCTGTAAATGTAGCGGCATATCTCCAATTTCATCAAGAAATAATGTTCCTCCATCAGCAAGTTCAAATTTGCCCTGTTTCCCACCTTTTTTTGCACCTGTAAAAGCTCCTTCTTCATAACCAAACAATTCGCTTTCCAGTAATTCACTGGGTATTGCAGCACAGTTAACAGCAACAAAAGGAGCTGTTTCACCATATCCATGAGCATGAATAGCCCGGGCCAGTAGTTCCTTTCCTGTCCCACTCTCGCCTTTTATCAGTATAGAAGAATTACTTCCAGCAACTTTTTTGGCATTAGCTATTAATTTTTCCATCTCTGCTGATTTACCTAGCAGTTGATCAAAACTGAAACCCCTGTTACCCCCTGAAACACTATTGATAATATCTCTAACCTCTTCCATAGTCTTAATAACCATGACAGCACCACAAATATTTTCATCTATCTCTATTGGTGTTATTGAGGCCATAATCCTTCCTTTTTTGAAGCTGGGACTAACATATTTAAGTTCATAGTTAGTATGCTTTGAGCCCTTTTTTATAATATCGTTTAAACTATAATCCGGAAATATATTATCAAACCTGTAATTTTTTTCTCTATCTTTTAAACCCAGAATTTCTTTGGCAACTGGATTAATAAAATTTATCTTATAATTTTTATCTATGGCGATAATACCATCCTGAGTTGAGTTTATAATTGCATTTAACTGTATAGCCATCTCTTTAATTTCACGGCTCATCTTCCACTCGGCAGCCTTGCCGGCCAGAAGATTTGCCATTTCTGAAGTAAAATTCATGTATAGTGATCTGTTTTTTAGTAGTTTTTCTTTCTGTTGTTCATTAATAGCTACAAGACTTATAATTCCAATTATTTCTCCTTCAAGTAAAATGGGGTGATTAATCTCATATTTTTCTGGACATTTTCCATAAAGCCGGCAGCCCTTACACAGTTCATTGTGTCCGGGGTCACTTATTATTAACGGCCGGCCCTGTTTTTTTATCGTTTCATAGATATTTTTATCCTGCATCTTTTTGCCAATCCTATTAAAAATTTGTTTGCCAATTAAATCTTCATAGTATTTGCTGCCGGCAACCAGTATTAAATCTTCATCAGCAATTGATATTTCTGTATCAATAGCAAATGATAAAGCTCTTGCTACCTGATTTACAGTCTTTCTTATAGACCAGAGAATAGACAAAATAATCCCCCCCATTTTTTCATTAGTTCTTCTTATATATTTCGACATGAATATTCAAAATCCTATTTATTTTTAAACTACCAGTTATTTCTTTATAATTCTGGGGGTGGTGCTTTTGTCACCTATAAATGTACCATAATCAGACTAAACTAAGTTTCAATTGTTAAATGCTACTTTATGTTGTTAATCTAAATTCAATCTGATATAATAGCAACAGATGTTCGGTATGATATAACAAAAAAACTGCCCTTTAAAGGCAGTTTCAAAATTATTCGCTCGCTCCATCACACTTGATTGAGAAAGGAGGTGATGGATGTATGACTGCGGTTGTAGTTCTGGCTCTGGTCATAGTACTGATTACGGTTTCTAAACTGTAATCAGTGCGAGCGACTGGCCCAGGTAAGACTCACCCTCTTGCCTGGGTTTTTATTATATGTTATCTCCTGAGAAAAAATACATTGTTTCTTTCCAGCAAAGGTTGATAGATTATCATCAAATGTAGTATAAAATGAACAATTTATAATCATAATGTGTTATATAGGTAACAATATGCAATCACACTGTGTAAGTTTAGTTTATCATCCTAACTTGTTATCGTCAATTATTTTTTATATTTTTTCTGAAAATGTTCATCTTTTAATTTTTAAAACACAGCCTTGACTCAACAACAATAATTTGGGAAGGAGCATTATTTAATATAACAAGATCAACATTATTAAAATTATTTTCAGTTAGCTTAGTTAATATATCTAATTTAATAGTAGATACAATATACTCTAGGACAGTCTGACACAATACTCCCAAATTGTTTCACTTTATCACTCAACAGTTACTAGTCCAATATCTTTATTTACTGAATTAAGTAAAAAGTTCTGGAATTAATCAAAGCCATTCTCCTTATATTTTCGGGCTCAAGTTTTAGATTGTACTTTTATTTATATAATATAACTTTTTCTTTTAATATTAATTCACTATTGCATACTATGAATATTAACATTGTTATGATATAATTTCTAAAGATTTGGTTATCTGAATAAAATATTTTCATATGCTTCAGACTTTTACTTTTTTATTTTATTGCGATTTCAAGTTGTTGATTTTTAATATCTGCACTGTAGCTATATAGTAATAAAGCTACTGATTGAACTTTTTGTAATAAGAATATTTATACGATTGAAAGGGGGGTTAATAATGCTTAAAAAAAATTTATTTTATATTACTTTAATGTTATTAGTTATTTTAAGTGTATTTTTGGTAATGAAAGGCGATATTCTTTTCATGAAAAAATTATATACTTTAGAAGTGAAAGCCGAACTTGAAAAAACAGATTTTAGTAATCAGACTTTTACAGAAGCTGATATCGAATCATTACCAGTTCCTGTACAGAAGTATTTTAGATATTGTGGATATATTGGAAAAAAGAAGATGTCCAATGCTAAAATAGTTTTTGAGAATGTTGACTTTATTAGTAATGGTAAAAAGTTAAAGCTAAAATCAGAACAGTATAATTTTGTTTCTGAACCTGCACGAATAGCTTATCTGAGTTCAAAAGTTATGGGAATAATTCCCTTTGAAGGTAGAGATAAATATCAAAATGGGAAAGGTTCCATGATCGGCAAACTAATGAAAATTATAACTTTATTTGATGTAACAGGTCCTGAGATGAACCAGTCTGCTTTAGTTACCTTTTTAGCTGAAACACTCGTTGTCCCTAATACTGCACTGCAAAATTACATTAAGTGGGAGGAAATAAATGGTAATCAAGCAAAAGCAATTATGACTTATGGTGGTATAAGGGTTGAAGGAATTTTTACTTTTAATGATAAGGGAGAATTTATTAGATTTGAGACAAATGACCGTTATATGGATAAGGGTAATGGGGTACTGGAAAAAGAGAAATGGACTGTAGAAGTAGAAAATTATATAGAAAAAGATGGTGTTAAAGTTCCAGGCCGAATGAAAGGTATATGGAATTTGAGTGAAGGTGATCTGTTATATTTTGATGGTAATATTACTAGTATTAGTTTTGATAATAGTAATATATAATTAAAATAGCTTCTTCAGGTACAACAACTTTCAATTCTACCCTTAATAGATCATCATAAGAAATGATATTAAGGGGGGAGGGGTTAAGTTCCGGAAATGGTTTGAAAGGAGTCAGTATTTTGACTATTTCATAATACCCATTCTCTGAAGCTTCCAGCAAAGCACTCCACCCACTATCTTTCTGAATATCAGGATCAATCTACCCCGCCTTCAAGTAAAAATTGAACTATCCCTGGTTTTTATTGACCGGCAGCACTAATCAGCGTAAGACCTCCTGAATAACCCGGAGTAATATCTTTTGTGTCTTTTGAATATTCCGCTTTGATGGAGCCGCAGAACCGGAGAGGTGTGAACCACCTGTCCTGAACTGGAAATTGCAGAGTCTCAATTTTTGTTTGCAAAAAATAATCAGAATAACTGTAACCACTCACTGGAATGGGTGGGTATTCTGCTCCGGATTATTCATTGATGATAGCTATTCTCCTATTAACTTTTGCGCACTTAATTATACACTATCTTTATACAGAACATCCTATAGTTAATATGAAATAATTATAATCGCAACAATACATTTGTTCGGAAAATGGCACTTTTGCGAAAAAAAGACAGCCTGTTAAGGCCGTCTTGATAGTTTTTTTCCTTCTCTTGTTTTTTGACGATACTTAACTCATTCCAATTCACTTTCAGTTTTATATTTCCCTTCTTTTGTAATAGTTAAGTTTCGTGGTTTACAGATTATTTCTTTTATTTCCATCCCTTCAAATGGTGAAAACATCAAACGTTTAAAAGAACCCGTAGCAACAATTGCTGTATCAGCACTGCAAGCTATTACTTCCTCATTTTCTTCCATAAAGCCTTTTTCAAAAGCCATTATAATAGCTTCTACACATAAATGCAAACCACCACCAAACAAAGATAATGTATTTAGAATTGTTGCTAATTTAACATCTTTAGCATCAGGTATAATAATGTCTTGAAAGGGCATAACTCCATTGATTATTTCAACATTTTTTTCTTTTAACATTTTTCTGGTGTTTTCATCAACAATACCTACCTGAACTTTCTCTTCTTTATCTTTATTAGTATAAAACTTCTGTCTATAAGGGAAGGTAACAGCATAAATCTGTATTTCGCATTCCTTACATATTTCAACGGCTTCAAGAGCCCCTTTACCATTGGCACTAAATATAAATATTTTATCTATGCCTAGTTCAACAGCTCTTTCTTTAGCAAGTTTAAATGTTTCATGCATATTCATTCTACCTTCTTTAGAAAAATATGTTATTTCCTTTACACTTTTATCCATTTAGCAACCTCCTTGCTCTCAATATAATTTTATTATAAAAATCCCAATTATCAGAATGTACCGGGTATTTATTAGTAAAAATATATAACCTGCAAATAATTAGCATTATGAAAATATTCATTTCTTTTGTATTAAGCCCAGTCACATCTTTTTGCAGTTTCTTGCTGTGTGTTTCAATATCTTCTTCATAAAACCAATGAATCCCTTGATTATCATTAATATGTGGTCCAGGTCCTTTGCTTTCAAAACGAAAATAATTATTTGGATTATTATAATGATAATTATAATCCCCAACAGAATATTTGTTTCCATTAACATGTCCAATTTCTAAATTTAGAATTAATTCATCACCATCACGCATTTTAATTCTACTTTTTCTTTTAAATTTCATTCCAATGATTTTATCTCCAGGACCAATACGATAATAAATTTCAATGTCATCATCTTCAACTAGAGAAGGATTATTCAAAAATTTTTGCAAAAGCCTGATGTAAGTATCTCTAGCGATATCCATAAACCACACCTTCTCATTACTAGATTACATTATAACAAAAAGAAGACGACCCTAAAAACTGGCCGCCCCCCTTAAAAAAATCTTTATCATCTTGTTTAAGTTCCATCTCTCTTGCTTTTCTATTAATTTCATATTCAAAAGCCCATTCAGTTGCTTGATATTCATCTTCAATTAATATTTCTCCCTGGCGGTAATGCTCATAAAAAAACTCCGAATTAAAACCATATTTTTTTTCAAAGTCTTCTAACTGTCTAGAAGAATATTCCGGTTCTTTAACTTTAATAATCTCCATTTAATCACTCCTTTACAGCTATTAATAACCAATTGTATGATATTATATACATTAGTAACACATTGTATTACTAATTTATGAGTTTCATTTTAATTTTATCATAAAATAACGTAGTTAATCAAATTTATTTGAAAAATATTTCCTTCTTGTTCTTTGCAAAAGTCTTAATACATAATATGAATTAAATTATTTTTCTTTACAATTAGTTCTTTCCTTATTCTCTCATAAGAATATATTTTTTATATCCTTCAATTTTAAAACTATGTGCCCCTTTAGTTGAATCATGCAAATATAATACCACCAGGCTTTTTAGATATACATATATAAACCTTATTCTTTCCCCAGGCAGCACTTCTTGTACTTTAGGCCGCTGCCACAAGGACATGGGTCGTTTCTACCGATTTTTTCTTTTTTAATAACATTCCCATTTCCAGCACAATATTGTTGGATAACTCCATAACAAGCTGCATCACTTCATTGACTTGTTCCATATCTTTAAAACCAATATTTTTATCATTAAAAGTATAAAGGATGATCTGTATATCTGCTCGAATTGGCAAGCACCATGAATATCCTCACATAACCATTCTGCTTTCTCTTCATCGTCTTTGCAGAAGTTCTTCTTCACATATTTTAGCAGATCATTATACTGCTTAGATTTCTCAAAGTACCCTTCATCAATATATTTGAGAAGCTCATCTTTTTCTGGAACATAATGAGGCTTATCTGCCGTTTATTTCAATCCAGAAATTTCTGTTCCTTTAAGATAAAAATATCTGTTTAATCTTAAAATAACTCGTTGCTTAATTCCTCTATTCTCTCTTTGCAGAAAGAGGTCTTTTCTTTGTCTACCTCTATTATAATAACATCTCCCTCACCGGCCCCGTCCGGTAAAACACCTGTAGGTAAATTAAATGTCCGGTTTTTACCATCAGTTTTAAATTCTATGACAGCCTTCTCGCCTTCAAAACGATCAATAATTAAGATAAATATCAGCTCCTCTTTTGTTTGTGCATAAAATAAAACTACTCCTCCAGAGCTGCAGCGACTTCTTCTCTACCCTTCCAGCGAACGTAATAAGTCAGTATATTGACTATAATCCAGATCCCTGCGAAAATAGTCTCTATTTCCGGGTTGATGATATCAATCTGATTTTTACATGTAAAAAATTTAAATTAAAAAGAGGAATTCTAATTACTATCCAGAATTATATAAGTATCCTTGACTATACAAATAAATTTCTTGTATATACAAAAATACAGGAGGAGGATTCATCATGTTAAACAGGGAGCTTGATAAGCCGCTATTTATACAGTTAAAAGAAAAAATAGAAGAAGATATAATGAACCGGGAGCCCAATGAAAAGATAAAATCCGAACCAGAACTGGCCAAAAAGTTTAACGTAAGCCGTGGTACTGTAAACAAAGCAATAAAACATCTCACCTCTGAGGGCAAACTCTACAGGATCCCCAAAAAAGGAACTTATGTCTCCGCCAGGAAAATTCAGCGTAATTTTGAAAAGCTACCAAGTTATAGTGAAGATATTAAGAAGCGCGGATTGAAACCGGGAGCTTTACTTGTTGAACTTACCAGAGTTATTCCGGAAGATAAAATAATCGATAGTCTTAATCTGGATCAAAATAGTATTGTCTGGAAGATAAAAAGAATCAGGACTGCTGATAATGAGCGGGTTCTACTCTCTACTTCCTATCTGCCTGTTTCTATCTTCCCTGAATTAACAGAAGAAGAAGTTCTGGGCTCACTCTATAAAACACTGGAAACAAAATATAATAACAGGCCATGCTGGGCCCATGAAACATATACCGCCATAAACGCGGATCAGATAACTGCTTCCCTGTTAAATATAGATACAGGTACTGCCCTGATATACTCCGAAAGATTATCTTATTCTAAAGATGAGCGACCTATTGAATTTGCTGTCAGTTATATAAGAGGTGACAGTTACGAAATCCATATTGACATTAACCGTTCAACAACAAGTAACCACATCATATACTCTACTGGCTAATTCCATTACTCCCAGGGAGTGCTCAAAACGCTTATATGTGTAGCACCAGGATAAACAAGATAAGAAAGGGCTAATTGATGAATATACCTTATTCTTTGGAAAAGGTTGCAGCAACAAATACCATGATTCCATTAATGTTATCACATGATAACATTTTATTGATTTCTTGTGTATCATATAGATTTCTTGCCCTTTTTTCAGGTGCTCTATTCCATCATTACTATTGTTGAAATACCAATTATCCTTCTACCTATATTTATAAATATTCTTTGAATAAATACGATTTTCCTGCTTAAATAAAAAACTGCCCTTTATTAAAGGCAGTTTCAATATTATTAGCTTTACTAATTCTTTTTCCTGCTCTTTTTGTTTTTTTGGTGAATTATTGCACATTGCATGCATTGTGCTTTTATGTTATAATTACTAATAGAAAGGAGGTATGCTGATGCCTACTCTACAAGTTCGAAACTTACCTGAACACATATACAATAAAATTGTTGAACTTGCTGAAGCAGAGCGCAGAAGTATTACCCAGGAAACTATTATATTATTAGAAAAAGCTTTAGAAATTGAAAAACAAAACAAAGAATACCGAAAAAAATTACTTGAGCAAATAATTGATGAAACCAACTCTGAAAATTTAAGTGATGTACCTGACCCCGTACTACTAATCAGGGAGGATCGAAATAGATGATAATAACTTTAGATGTTAGTGCGGCCATTGAACTTATTATGGGGCGTAAAAAACAATTTTTTATTAAATCAAAACTGGAAAATGCAGATTGGATTATTGCCCCTACTCTTTTTATTTATGAAGCATCTAATGTAATGTGGAAATATAATACCATAAAAAATTACCCAAAAGAAAAATTAATGAAAAAAATGCGTTATTTACTTGAATTAGTTGATAAATTTGTTGAATCAAAAGATATATATGAAGAAGCCATTTCTATGTCTTTTAATATTGATCATCCTGCATATGATGCCATGTATTTGGTTACATGTCGTAGAAGGAATGCCAAATTATTGACTCTAGACTCAAGATTAATAAAGGCTGCAAAAAAAATTAACATTCCTGTTCTTTTATAAGATTAAATTCTGAAGCCTGGTTTATGCAATTAATTTGTGCTGGGACTCGATTACAGAAATTGAATAAGCCGAAATCATATGATATACTATTTACAGAATTTGCTAGGAGTTTAGAATTGGAGGCAAATAAAATGAATCAAAAACAAAGAGATAATTATATAAAAGGGTGGCAAAAAAGAAAAAAACAAAAAGAAGAGGAATTAAAATATATAAGTGAGCAGGCAATGGAAAAAGCTAAACGTATAAGCCAACTTCTAAAATCCAAATATAAGATAGATGAAATTATCCTCTTTGGGTCTCTTGCTGAAAATAAGTTTCGGAAGAACTCCGATATTGATATAGCAATTATAAACTCTAATAAGGAAAAGTATTTTGAAATGGTAAAAGAAGCTTATGATATAGCTGCCCCTTACAGATTAGATCTTTTACCTATAGAAGATGCATCGAGTTTTTTAAAGAAAAAAATAAAAATGAAGGGGGTACAGTTGTAATGCTTAAAAAATTAATGATAATACAGGATGAAATTGAAGAAGAATTATCTAATATTAATAATTTAATTGATAATCTTGTTTTTATCAAGAATAAAAATCTAGAAAAAGATATAGAAACACGATTATCTGCTTCTATCCTGGATGATTTTTATCTTGCTGTAGAAAAAATTTTTAAAACAATTGCCCGTGATATAGATAATGAGTTGCCCGAAGGCCAGGAATGGCATAAAAAATTGTTGAGATTGATGACTATTGAACTGCCTGAAGTTCGTCCGGCAGTTATTGACAAAAAGCTTTTTCATCAATTAGAAGACTATCTGAAATTTAGACATCTGGTTAGAAATATTTATGGTTTCCAATTGGAAATACACTTATTTAACCATCTGATAAAAGACATTAACCAGGTCGCTAATAATTTGGAAGAACAAGTTATGTGCTTTTTGGCAGATATGAAAGAAATAGCTAAACAAATAGAAGAGTAGACATTTTCGCAATTTTTGTTATAATGAAATGAAGAGATGTTTTCTATGCATCTGGAGAAGGATATGAAAGACAAGATAATATCATTCCTTAGTCAATATAAAGTTAAAAGGGCTAGTATATTTGGCTCATATGCACGGGGTGAAGCCACTGAAGAAAGTGATATTGATATACTGGTTGAATTATCCCGTAAAAGTTTACTGGACCTTGCTGGAATAAAAGTTGATTTAGAACAATCTCTAAATAAAAAAGTTGATATAAACACCTAAATGTCTTAAATTATTCTACCCGAACAGGATTAAAAGAACAGGTACTAAAAGACCAGGTGAGAAGGGTGTGTAAAAAATTTTGTGTAAATGGTTTTTCCCTTATGAATATTATTATTGTTCTTTTGTATAATTTTCCCATTAATCAGTTATGCTATTCATGGCTCTTGCCCCCCAGGGGGATAAGGCCATGCTGGAGAGCAACCTGAGCACCTGGTGGGTTTCTGCCAGAATTGCTTCTGGGAGAACTAAAGCGATAAACTCATGGGGCAAAGCCCCATTATTATATTACCAGGTCTTTTTCCAGTCTTTCTTCAAAATATATAGCAAATTGGGCAAAGATTTTCTTCCAGGATCTTATAGGTCTTTTCCATTTTTTTGATGTGATTTCTTCTGTTGCTAGATATATAATTTTCAGTAGTGATTCATCTGATGGATACGATGTTTTGTTTTTAGTTACTTTACGTAATTGTCTATGATATCCTTCAATTGTATTGGTAGTATAAATTATTCTTCTTAGCTCATAAGGGTATCTAAAATATGCCGTTAATTCATCCCAGTTTTTTTCCCAGGAACGAATTATTATTGGATATTTTCACCCCATTTTTCTTTGAGTGGATAATTTGGTCTTTAATTTTCCCACATTATCCACATAAGCAGCATAGCTACATACCTTATTCTTTCCCCAAACAGCACTTCTTGTACTTTAGGCCGCTACCACAAGGACATGGGTCGTTTCTGCCGATTTTTTCTTTTTTAATAACATTCCCATTGCCAGCACTACCACCAAAATCAAAGGACTTATCCGGCAGTGGTCTCAGATTTGGCTTTTCGAACTTCTCAAAGATTTCATGGGGTGTATGGCCATTGTTCTCCCATATTCTAATATTATTGGATAGCTCCATAACAATCTGCATCACTTCATTAACCTGATCTATATCTTCAAAACCAATATTTCTATAATTAAAAGTATCAAGGATGGTCTGCATATCTGCTCCGAATTGGCATACACCATGAATATCCTCACATAACCATTCTGCTTTCTCTTCATCGTCTTTGAAGAAGTTCTTCTTCACATATTTTAGCAGATCATTATACTGTTTAGATTTCTCAAAGTACCCTTCATCAATATATTTGAGAAGCTCATCTTTCTCTGGAACATAATGAGGCTTATCTGCTTTTTTTCTAAGCAGCAAGTCGAAATCATCATATTCCATTATTGTCTCATGGACAAAATAATCTTTATGTGTAAGGATAAAAGCGTTATCTAGTTCTTCAGGATGTCCAATGAGAAACTCCTCCACATCACTGAGGCTAACCTGCTCAACATTTTGACTGTTGTAGATTTCTACTACCTTATTTTTGTGGACCATTCCGTAAAGATTAGTTAAGGCGATAATGTACTCAATTAATTGACTCATTTTATCACTCCGTTCTTTAAAGCCCCCTGTTGTAGTTATGTGTTTGCGATTTACTTTTTCATAACAATCTTATAAGGGCGTAGTTTTGCTTCAGACAAACCATTAATTATAGCTGGGTAGTTATTAACTATTTCTTCAGCTTCTTTTCTGCCTTCTACATTGATTACAAACATTCCACCACCTTTTTCATCGATAAATGGACCAGTCATAACTAATTTTCCCTTATACAAGTTCTTTTGTCCAGACAGGCACCAATGGAACAAAGAGGAGCTTTTTTGTCAATCAATGGTGTATTTTATATGGCAGCAGTAATTGCCTTATTAATGTATCTGATATTTATTTTGCCTGCCAGTAAAAGAATCGGGTATGGCAACATTTACCAATTAATTAACTATATTCAGCAATTAATGTCCTTTTTTAATATATCTTAATGCCTTGGCTGCTGAATAATCTTTTAATATAGCTAGCATTAAAGCATAATATCCTATTCTCCCTGGAACATCAACCAGCTCATCTATACCGCTATTATCTAAAATCATAATTTTCAACCTTCCATTATTACTTTTCACGATGTTAACAAAAACTTTCACTGTTGTAATGCAGAAGGGAACAATTTGTCTGCTGTACTTATCTTCTATTATTTGATACCGATCATGGTTAATCTTGTCCCACTCTACGATTTCACTTTGATTTGGCCTCCATTACTAAAATATCTGAATACTGAAGATGTGGATCATGTGGCAGTGTCAGTTCATATTTTCCCGGCAAATTTTAATCTTCAAATAACTCATTACTTAATTCCTCTATTCTCTCTTTGCGGGAAGAAGTTTTGTCCTTATCTACCTCTATTTTAATAACATCTCCCGCACCCGCCCCGTCCGGTAAAACACCTGTAGGCAAATTAAATGTCAGGGTTTTACCATCAGTTTTAAATTCTATGACAGCCTTCTCGCCTTCAAAACGGTCAACAATTAAGATAAATATCAGCTCCTTAAAATTGATTCTATAACTATAACAATTTACTATATTCCTTTAAAATTGCCTTTAGATCATTTAAATTCTTCTCTAAAATTGAATAAACAATATTTAGGTCTATATCCAGGTAATCATGTACAAGAATATTCCTGAAGCCCACTATCTGAACAAAAATATCTTTTAATTCTTTATCTATATAATAATTCTCATACAATAATTTAGGAATATCGTGATAAAAATTAACCGTTCCTAAATTTTGATCAGATATAATATGGTTACCAATATCTAATAAAGCTTCAATTGTTAAATGGAGGAATCTTTCAGTACTCCCAAATATCAATGGCTCATTCATAAATTCTTCCTTTGAGTACTTTTCATTTATTTCATTAAGATACTGTAAATAATTATTAGCTTTGCTAATCCTTTTCTGTAACACCTCTATTTTAACCATTGAGGACCCTCTCCTTCAAATAACTTCTTTGTACCTCTAGATAAGGTTTAAAATCCAGAAAAGTCCTGACAACTTTTGAATAAAAGCCGGGAACATCAAAATTCTCCTGCTGATAAATTAAATTATTATGTTTAACAACTTCAAATTGGGTTAAGGGAGGAGCGTTATTTAAGATAACAAGATCAACATTATCAAAATTATTTTCAGTTAGTTTAGTTAATATATTTAATTTAATCATATTGCTGTAACCTTCATTAAGTAATATACCAATATCAAGATCACTCAAATTATTTTCTTTATTTTCAACATATGAACCAAAAAGATAGGCAGCTTTAATCTCTTTAAAATTAGCAAATATATTCCCTAACTTCATAAGCTTTTTTTCATTTAACATCTTTTATCTTCCTTCCTATCTTCTATTACTTTATTCAATACTAGTATATGGAAATCCTGTATTTTAAATGAATTTTCATATATAAATTAAAAACATACTCTATTATCTGTTATTATATTTCAATAATAATTTTTTGTTTCCTGCATAAGGTCCCCAGGGTAGGTTAGAATCTTTGCTTTCAATGGTCAACATCATTCCATATTTATTTCTAACTTATATTCATTCAATGACCTTTTTACTGCAATATGTGTTAATATACCTGAAAGTATATATGATATTGATAATGCGCTAAAAATTCCGGCAATGCCTATGAGTCTGGATCCTATAATAGCCAGTGGTAGATACAATAAGAAAGTTTGAATAAAAATTAACGCTGAAGCATGAAATGGTCTGTTTAAGACATTTAAAATTGTTGTACCAATTTTTAAAATTCCCTGTAGACCATAAGTAAATGATACTATTCTGAGATAAAGGACAACAGTATTAACTACCGCTAAGTTATTATTAAAAATTAATCCTATAGATCTGGCAAAAATAAATAATAATACAGCAATAAGAATACTACTTAAAAGAGAGTATAACTCTCCAATTTTTAAACCTTCATCAACACGCTTAAATAATTTAGATCCTAAATTCTGCCCTATAAAAGGCCCCATTACCGATGTTAAGGCCATAGTAAATGTTAGAGCAAAAAATTCAATTTTTGTTGCTACACCGTAACCTGCTACCACATCTGTTCCATAAGAAGCTAATAGTCTAGTTATTATTCCAGAACCAATGGGTAAAGCCATCTGTATTAGAGAATTTGGAATTCCTATATAGAGTATTTTTTCCCATGATTTTATTAATGACTGTACTTTGATTTTTGAAAAAGAAATAACCTTTTCTCTAAAATGTAATACCATTATAGCAGTTATTGTTGTTATACCTCTTGCAAAAACAGTTGCAAGAGCAGCCCCTTTTATACCAAGGGCTGGTGCCGGGCCGTATCCAAAAATCAGGATAGGGTCGAGGATAACATTGGTTATTGCACTGATCCCCATGATTAACCCGGGTACTTTTGTATCCCCCAGTGATCTTATAATTCCATTACCAATCATAGGAATAACAAGCATAATCACCCCGAAATACCAGATAGACATATATTCTTGAATATAGTTTAATATAATACCTTTTGCTCCCAGCAAAGAAAATAGAGGCTTTATAGTTAATAGACCTATTAAAATGACAATAGCAGTTATTATTAATCCCAGTGTTAAACTATCAGTAGCTGTTCTTTTTACCTTATCATGTTCATTAGCTCCTACATATTTTGAAATAATAGATGTAGTTCCTATTCCTATTCCTTTTGTAAAGCTATTAATGATAAGTACAACAGGAAAAGTAAAGGATATAGCCGCCAACTGATCACTACCTAACTGTCCTAAAAAATATGTATCTGTTAAGTTAAATACAACTAGCCCTAACATACCTACAATCATCGGTAAAGTTAGTTTTAGTAACTGAATTGGTATATTTCCTGTTGTTAATTTTGCATTACGGATATTCTTCAAATTAATTCCTCCAGTATAATAGTTTCATTATTCAACTATTATACTAACAAAAATAGTTTAAAATTGCAACTATTAGTTATATATGATAAAATTATTTTATTATATATAAGGAGTGAGTGTAGTGGAAGAATCCCTTGGAAGATATATTACATCAACTGCAAAATATATCAATTACTATATTAACACTGAAGCGAACAGGCTTAATTTGAATATACATCAGATGCAATTATTGTTGATTTTATATGAGAATGCAGGTATAAACCAGGAAGAGTTAACAGAAATATATAAATCAGATAAAATTACTATATCAAAGCGTCTAGATAAACTAGTGCAAGAAGGCTATATAGAAAAAAAGAAGAATGAGAATGATAAAAGAGTAAAAAATTTATATGTAACTGAGAAAGGGTATAATATAAGAGAGGAAATTTGTGATATATTAAAGAATGTTACTAAAACATTAGCAAAAGATTTTTCTAAAGAAGAGGATCTTGTAATAAGAGATTTATTAAAAAGAATGCTAAATAATATATACAAGGAAATCAATGGATTTTAATCTTTTAGACACACCCCTCTTCAATGGCAGCGGCGACTTCCTCTCTTCCCTTCCAGCGGGCGTAATAAGCCAGGGTATTGACCATACCAGAATATAGATCAAAGTCGGGCTTCCATTCCAGTTCCTTTATAGCAAGGGAATTAGCAAGAAAACTATCACGGATATCTCCCTGACGTTCTCCTTTATATACGGGTTGATAGTCAGTCCCCAGGATTTCATTAATAATCTCAACCAATCTATTTATACTATTTTTAGTATTACTACTGATATTGTATGTACGGTTATTACCAGCACTCAATGCCCTGACATTGGCTCTGGCTATATCTGTTACATGAATAAAATCCCGGGTCTGTTCCCCATCACCGTAGATAACCGGGCGTTTACCGTCCAGGAGCCTGTCTACAAAGATAGAAATTACTCCCCCTTCTCCCCGGGGGTCCTGCCGGGGTCCGTAAACATTGGCATAGCGGAAAATGGTATAATCCAGATCATAAAGTTTTTTATACATCCGCAGGTAGTGCTCAGGAGTATGTTTACTGATTCCATATGGTGACATGGCTTTTGCAGGATGCTCTTCATCTACAGGAAGGTAAAGAGGAGTACCATATACTGCTGCTGAAGAGGGATAGATCAGCTTGTCCACATTATACTTGCGGCATAGTTCAAGTAAGTTGATAGTTCCCAGGATATTATTTCGGGCATCAAACATAGGATCTTTTAGAGATTTCTGGACATCGATCTGGGCTGCCTGATGAATGACATGAGTTATTTTTTCCTGCTGGAAAATAGTCTCCATTTCCAGGCTGGTGATATCAATCTGATAAAAAACAGCCTGATCATTCAGATTTTCCCTCTTTCCAGTGCTGAGAATATCTGCAACTACTACCTGATGTCCTTCATTTATCAATAAATCAACTACATGGGATCCTATAAACCCGGCTCCACCGGTAACAAGTATTTTCATCTAACTAACCCCTCATCTGCTTTTATGAAATAATTAAATATGTAATAATCAAATTGAATTAATGGCTTGCTGAAAGAGTAAATCAAGTTCTACCTGATACTCCAGACCAACTCCCATTCCCTCAGACAAAATACCTATATCATCACCCTGGTTATACTGTAAATAACCGGCAATTCTGCTGTTTTTCCTTATTTCCCTGGTCAGTTCCAGGGTTATTACATTCATTGTTTTGACAGGTTTAAGATTAAGACCTTTTTTCAACATCGTATATCTCAAAGCACCTTCCCAGCCGTCCAGGCGGGTTGTACTTATTTCAGCTATTGTGGAAGACGAATCCGGACCAGACCAGTGCCCTAACCATCTATCCTTATATTTATATTCCAGGCTTTGAGCCAGGGGAAAAGTATAAACAGTATCATCTATCATTGTATGTTCAAATCTAAGTCCATAAATAGCATTATCTGTAGTAAAAGGGCGGTAATAACCCAGTAACCAGCCGGTTTTGGGTCCTGACTGAGCTGCCTCATAACTATCCAGATCATCTTCATCTAAAGTTGAATCCCAGATATACTCACCATATAAACGACCTAATCCGGGGAGTGTCAGGGTTAAATCACAGGTCCCCATCAAATTCAAGTTTTCCTCCCTCTGCCCCTGGGGTGAATCAACCAGGTCTGTAAAATAAGCCAGAGGATCTTTAATTAAAATATCAGTTTCAAATGGATTATAGGAAACAACTACATCTCCTGCTCCAATTCTGAGGTGATCTCCCAGCTGTAGGTCAGCCCGGAGCCCGGATAAAAATGGCTCACCCTCATCCGGTGGAGCAAAATGTGTATATTCCCCTTTACCATATGAATCATCTCTTCCCGTAAAATAGGTCAGTTTAACTCTACCCAGATCACCAACTACCTTAAATAGGTCCATCTCCGGGTTATCCTGAAACCAGTCACTGTTATCTGTATAAAAAGTTGACCCCCAGTCATCTGCAAGTGAAAGCGAACCAAATTTACCGGGTCCCCAGCGCATGACACTTTCTCCTACCTCAACAGAGACTGGTCCATATACCAGTTTAAAATAAGCTGGTGGAATATGATAAACAGTATCCTGATTACTTAAATATACTCTCATCCCTGTTTCTCCAAAGAGAAAGGGATATGGTTGAGTCCAGGCCGTCGAGTAAAAAACAAGATGTTCTGCATCTTTAACATTAATCGATTTATATAATCTGTTTTCTGGCACCAGTTCTGAAAGATAACGGGTGGTAAGTTTACCACTAATATTAAACTTTTTATTAAAAACTGTAAAAGGGATACCCCTGTCCAGTTCTGTCTGTAATGAAGTTAAAATCATCTTTACTGTATCATTATAATTTTCATTTATTTTAGCCCTGGTAAGTGCTTCTGCAAACTCACCATAAGTCAAAGGTAATGAACCATCCAGAACCGGGGGTATATTGCCGTTGACTGCCAGAAATTCAAGATAATCATAGACCCGACTATTAAGAGGAATGTTTCTTAAATCAGGGCTTTTCCCCTGGCAGAGAAATGGTATAAATACTAATAAGATTAAAACAAAGCAGGTTATGTATAGTTTCCTTTTCACTTCGCCACCTCAAATCTTATCTAGACTTTGACCCCATAATCATTACCTTTAAAGTCTGTAACATTATCTTTAAATCCAGGACAAAATTATTATGATTAGCATAAAGCAAGTCCAGTTTTAATTTGTCCTCAGCCTCACTGCTGTAAAATCCAGTTATCTGGGCCAGACCTGTTACCCCACTCTTGACAAAATGCCTGTAATCATATTCCTGCATCTTATCACTGAACTGTTTAACAAAATAAGGTCTTTCCGGCCTGGGACCAACTATACTCATATCTCCTTTAAGGACATTAAATAACTGTGGAAATTCATCTATCCTGAACTTGCGCAGATACTTACCAACCTGGGTTATCCTGTTATCTCCCTCAGTAGCCAGAACAGGACCGGTATGTTTTTCAGCATCTTCGACCATCGTTCGAAATTTATATATTTTGAATACATGTCCATCTTTACTTACCCTTTTCTGGGTAAATAAGACTGGTCCTTTACTCTCCATTTTAATCAAAAATGGAACAACCAGTAATAATGGAGACATAATAATTAAACCAATAAGAGATATTACAATATCGGTAAACCTTTTCAGAACTGCTCCCTTTTCACGGTATAAAGATTCCATTTCAAAGATGGGGAAAATACCTATCTGTTCCATTTTACTCCCGGAGATCATAATCTCATAGAAACCAGGAACAATAGAAACATCCCACTTTTCCTGCAGGGAGAGGTAAAAAATATTCTTTTTCTCTTCTTCCTTTAAATCTGATGTTAGCAAAACCTCATCCGGATTTAATGAGGTCAATCTTTCCCGAAGAATTTCCCTGGCAAAAATATCTCCTTTATCCCGGGTTATTAAATCCTCTATTATATAACTACCATTGGTTTCAGATTTAATACTATTTTTAAGCTTTTCAGCCTTATCAGCAGTCCCTATGATCACCATTTTACGCGTTCTAGAATAATGTTTCTCTACTACAATCAAAAAAACACGCCATAGTATCATTAATAGTATAAGAAGAGGTAATGTAATTAGAAATACTGAACGGGGGAACTCATAGGTCTGAAAAAAATATGACAGCGAAGTAGAAAACAATACTATAAGGAATCCGGCCGGGAAAAAAGAATATATAATTTCAGATATGTTCTGTTTTAAATGATCAGAGTAAAGATTATAAAGGTAAAATAAGACCAGTGAAAAAATAGTTATATAAGGAATAAGGTGTGAATATACTCTTATATTCTGAAGGGGTAAGTCACCCTTAAATCTTATGTAAAAAGCTATTAAGAAGGATATGTTTACAAATAATATGTCTCCCAACAACCTTATTATTTTAAATATAGATCTTCTCGACATACAATTAAACCATCCTTTCCAACCTTATAATTATTTGCCAATACTTATAATATAAATTCTATAATAATAGTACAAATCCTTTAAAATAATGCAGTAAAAACGTTTAATTCTTATATAAATATCTTTTTTCTTTCTTTTTTACTATATTTTTACATCGAATGGAAGGAAAATGTTAGTCATAGCACCTTAACGTTATTTTACCATAATTAGTATAATACTAAAAATAACAGAATACATTTTTAATGACACAGGTGGTTATCCTAATATTTGATAAAATTCATCTAGGGTGATATAATATGACTAAGGAAAAGAATTCTAAAAAAAATAATAATAAGGAGGATGAGCATATGATTACTTTAAAAAGACACTGTTCTCCTGATGTTTCTCTTGAAAAGTCCTTAAAACAAATGAAGTTAATACGTAAGAACAAATTGTCCAAAACAACATGGAATGAATTCAAAAAAGAATTAAAAAATGATGATCCGGAGGATTAATTCAGGTGAAATATAATATATTAATTACTCCTCAATTTAAAAAAGATATAAAATACTACAAAAGGAAAAAGAAATACTTAAAAGTAGTTGATGATATAGAAACTGTAATTAAAGAACTAGAAAACGGCAATTTTCTTGGAGACGAGATACCTAACTTACATCTGGAACATGAAGAATATGTGTACAAGGTTAGAGTGATGAATTCTAGTATCAACGTAGGTAAATCAAATGGATTTCGATTAATATACTATGTAATTAAAAATGATCGCGATATATTTCTATTAACTATTTATTCAAAAAAAGATCAAGAGAATCTTAGCACTTCCAAAATTATAGAATTAGTAAATAAATATTGTCAATGAAGGCCTTTCAGTAAATTATCAAAAGAGGGGTCTTTTTATTT
>JADQBU010000308.1 GCA_016278435.1 Halanaerobiales bacterium | reverse complement strand
CAATAAATTAAAGGAAATTATTAAAGGGTTGGAAAATGTGGCAGTTGGTTTTTCCGGTGGGGTTGATAGCACTTTTTTGCTTAAAGTAGCTGTTGACATTCTGGGTAGTGATAATGTACTGGCAGTAACCTCCTGTTCTGAAACCTATCCTTCACGTGAGTTCAAGGAAGCCAGCCGGCTGGTTGAGGAAATAGGGGTAGAACAATATGTTATTCATTCAGAGGAATTAGATAATGAAGACTTTGTCCGTAATGATAAATTGCGGTGTTATTACTGTAAAAAAGAATTATTTTCAGAAATTAAGGAAGTTGCCCGGGAGGAAGGCTATAAGAATGTGGCTGATGGGTCCAATTATGATGACCAGATAAACGATTACCGTCCTGGACTTAAAGCGGCAGATGAGCTGGGAATCAGAAGCCCTTTAAAGGAAGCCGAGATTACCAAGGAAGAGATCAGGAAATTATCAAAAAGACTGGGGCTGCCGACCTGGAATAAACCCTCCTTTGCCTGTTTATCTTCCCGCTTTCCCTACGGTAGCCGGATTAATGAAGATGAATTGAAAATGGTTGATAAAGCCGAGGAGTTTCTCAGAAAATATAGCTTCAAACAGCTCAGAGTAAGGCATCATGATCAGCATACGGCCCGGATTGAGGTTTTGCCGGAAGATATGGAATTATTATTAAAAGAGAGGGAAGAGATAGTGAGCCTTCTGAAAGAACTGGGCTATATTTATATAACAATCGATCTGGAAGGTTACAGGACCGGAAGCATGAACGAAGTATTATAATATAAAATTATAAAATAAATAAAGAGTTGGAACAGGGGGAATCGATTAAATGCTTGGTAGGGAGAGGTTGCAGGAATTACTGGAATCTGTACAGAGTAATAAAATTGACATCAACAATGCTTTAGATGAAATATTAGATCCGGGCTATGAAGATATTGGATTTGCCAAGATTGATCATAACCGCAGTCAGAGAAGGGGATTTCCGGAGGTTATTTTATGTCAGGGAAAAACGACTTCCCAGGTTGTAGAAATTTTTAAAGCTCTGGCCGGAAAAAATGATAATATCCTGGCTTCCCGGGCTACTCCAGAAATGTACCGAGCAATAAAAGCCGAGATAGAAGAAGTTAGATACAATGAACTGGGAAGGGTTGTTATTCTGGAGAGAAAACCGGTAAAACAGGTTGGTAATATTCTGATTGTAAGTGCGGGAACATCTGATATACCAGTAGTAGAAGAGGCCGCAGAGACTGCCCGTATCATGGGCAACCAGGTTGATACTTTAAATGATGCCGGGGTCGCAGGTGTTCACCGCTTATTGAATAATGTTGATTTACTATATGAGGCAAAAGTAATCGTGGTTGTTGCCGGTATGGATGGGGCTCTGCCCAGTGTGGTGGCAGGACTGGTCAATAAACCGGTAATTGCTGTTCCGACCAGTGTTGGTTATGGCGCTAATCTGGGAGGACTGGCACCTCTGTTAACGATGCTTAACAGCTGTGCGGCCGGAATCGGGGTTGTCAATGTCGATAATGGGTTCGGTGCTGCCTATCTGGCCAGTTCAATCAATAAAATTGGGGTTGATGATTAATGGATGCCTATTTTGATATCTTCTCCGGCATAAGCGGGAATATGGTCCTGGGAGCTTTAATTGATCTGGGATTGGAACCTGAAACTTTAAAGCAGGAACTTTCCCGCCTTAAACTGGATGATTTATATAAAATTAAGATTAATAAAGTGATGAAAGAGGGGATTCAGGCTACTTATGTTGAAGTAGTATTAACAGGTGAGGATGAAACCCACCGTAATCTGGATGATATAAACGGGATAATTGATGATAGTGACCTCACTCAGAAGATAAAGGATAAGAGTAAAGCTCTATTTCACCGGCTGGCCCGGGTTGAAGCCGGGATACATGGTAAGGATATAAATGATATTCATTTCCATGAACTGGGGGCAGTCGATACTATAGTGGATATTGTAGGTGTGATTATCGGACTACAACTGATGGATATCGAAAGGATTTATGCCTCCCGGATAAATACCGGGACCGGCTTTGTTAACTGTGACCATGGACGGATACCTGTTCCTGTTCCGGCTGTGATGGAGTTGTTGCAAGATATTCCGGTCTATTCTACGGGCATAAAAAAAGAACTTGTCACACCTACCGGGGCAGTAATTATCTCTAGTCTGGCCGAAGGTTTCGGCTCCAGACCGGAAATGCAGGTTAAAAGTACAGGATATGGTGCAGGTAAACATGAGCTTGAGATTCCAAATCTTTTAAGGATTAATCTGGGACATTTCCAGCAGCAGAGCCGAGACCGGGTTAATATTGTGGAGACCAATATTGATGATATGAACCCTGAGTTTTATGATTATATTATGGATAAACTATTTGCTGCCGGAGCCCTTGATGTCTATCTCAATCCGGTTCAGATGAAGAAAAACAGGCCGGGAGTAAAGATTTCTATCCTGGCAAAAGAAGCAGACCTGGAAGAAATAGCAGATATATTAATGGTTGAAAGTAGCACCCTGGGGGTCAGGGTTATTGAAAATGTTAAACGGTTCTGTCTGGAGCGAAAAACAGAATTTGTTTCAACCCCCTTGGGAGAAATAAGAGTAAAGATTGCCTGTAAAGGAAAAGCAATAATGAATGCAGCTCCGGAATATGATGACTGTAAAAGAGTTGCCCGGGAAAGTGATGTTCCCCTGAAGGAAGTCTACAGAACAGCTCTGAAGGCAGTGGAAAATAATAAAAATTTGAAAATTATACAGGAATAGGAGTATTGAGATGAATGCATTACTACTGGCCGGTGGGAAGAGCAAGAGATTTGGCAGTAATAAGGCCTTTGTCGAGATAGATGGGCAACTCATGATAGAGGTTATTCTGGAAAAGTTAATAACTGTCTTTGACAGGACATATATTATCAGTGATAGTAAAGAAGAATACACATATTTAGAGAATAAATACCAGGGAGAAGTTGAAGTAATTATCGATAGTATACCGGGCAAAGGTCCACTCGGTGGGCTTTATACCGGTCTCCTTGCCTCTGAAACTACTTATAATTTTTTAACTGGCTGTGACCTTCCCAACCTTTCTCTATCTTTCATCAGATTTTTATGTGAACATGAAAAAAATTATGATGTTCTGGTTCCTGAGTATAATGGTTATCTGGAACCTCTGGTTGCAATCTATAGTCGTAATTTACTGGCAATTATTGAAGTCTTACTTAACCGCGATATACTGAAAATTAAAAGCTTTTTTTCAGATGTGAATTTAAAGGTTATCAGAGAAGAAGAAATAAGTGAGGTTGCCGACCCTGCTCATATATTTTATAATATTAATTATAAAAGAGACTTAAAAAAATTTTGTAAACAGAATGAGGGAGGGAAACTATGATTGAAATAACTGTTAATCTTTTTTCAGGTCTGGACAAATATACTGATTTTAAAGAGAAAAAAGGTAATCTGATTAATGTTCAAAAAGACCTGGAAATCAGCAAACTGGTAGAAATTTTAAATATTCCGCCGGGAAGAGCTAATATTTTTCTGGTCAACGGCAAACATGAAGCAAAGGATTATAAGCTGCAGGAAGGGGATCAAGTATCATTATTTCCACCGATGGGGGGAGGTTGATTAAACTGGATATATTCGAAAGACAGCGTTTGGTTTTTAACAAAGAAGAGATGGATAAAATAAGAAATGCAGTGGTACTGATTGCTGGAACAGGAGGTCTGGGAACACACCAGGCAGCAGAACTTCAACGGCTGGGAATCGGGAAAATATATCTGATCGATGATGACAGGGTAGAACCAGGTAATCTGAATCGTCAGATTTTTTACGGGAAAGATTCCATCGGTAAATACAAGGTAGATGAAGCTAAAAGTTTTTTGGATAAATTTGAGCTGGAGACAGAGATTGTAACAATCAGAGAAAGAATAACAGAAGAGATGGAACTCCCATCTGATGTAGATATGATTTTTGATGCTCTCGATAATTTTTCAACCCGCTTTGTTCTGGAAAAACTTGCACTGGGTAAAAATATCCCCATGGTTCACGGTGGTGTGAGTTCCTGGTATGGCCAGATAACGACCATTTTACCCGGTAAAACACCTTCTTTACAGGATATTTTCGGTAAAAACCCGGAGCAGGAGGGGAAGATACCGGTTATATCTCCAGTTGTTTCTGTAATTGCCTCCCTGCAGGTCGTGGAGGGTATTAAAGTACTGCTGCAAAAAGAGGAGACACTTGCCGGGAAATTGATGTTGATTGATTTGAATGATTACAGTCTAGAGATTATTGAGATCAATATTTGAGTTTTCAAATATCTTTTATTTAATAAAATTAAAATTAAATATTTTTTCTGAAAAAAGAAGGAATTTTTAAATTAATATAGAATATTAATAAAAAGAGGCGATTGTCGACAAACGACAATAATACTTTTGCTTTATAAAACTATATAAAAATTGATTATTTTGCGGATATTCAATTTTTATAGTTAAACATTTAATCCTGGACTTAAATGAATTATGTTATTGTGCTGCTACCAGAGAAGGAAATTGTTATTATATTCTGTCTTGTCGACAGATGACAGTCAACCAAAGCTAGTTTAAAATAAATTCTGATCTTATTACGTTCAGAGGGGTGATATTTTTTCATAATATTTTAATTATCGGTTTAAGCTGGCTTAATGTTCAGAATTATTTACATATCAGGAAAGGGGAATTCAAAAATGGCTAGAAGAAAGACTATACTTGATTTTATGAAGATGAAAGAAGAAGGAGAAAAGGTGGCCTGGATTACTGCCTATGATTTTCCGACAGCTTCATTTGCAGAACAGGCAGGGATGGATATGATTCTTGTAGGAGATTCACTGGGGATGGTTGTTAAAGGTTATAAGGGAACTATTCCTGTAACTATGGATGACTGTATAGCACACTGTCAGGATGTAAGAAGAGGAGCTCCCAATGTATTCTGTGTTGGTGACATGCCCTTTGGTTCCTATCAATGTTCTACTGATAAAGCCGTTGAAAACGCCGTTCGCTTCCTGAAGGAAGCAGATATGGATTCAATCAAGCTTGAAGGTGGAGTCAGAGTAGCTGATAAGATTAAAGCCATCTCTGAGGCAGGTATAGTTGTTTTTGGACATATTGGATTAACTCCTCAGAGTTCAGGCCAACTTGGTGGATTTAAAGCCCAGGGGATGACTGTTGACAGTGCCCGTGATCTGATTAAAGATGCAATTGCAGTGGAAGAGGCTGGAGCCAGAGCACTTCTGCTGGAGGCTGTTCCCCCGGAACTGACAGAATATATTACCGGTAAACTGGAAATACCTGTTTATTCTATCGGTGCCGGGTTACCCTGTGACGGTCAGCTGTTAATCTGTGGAGATATGCTGGGTATGTTCCAGGCTTTTACACCAAAGTTTGTCAAGAAATATGCCAATGTGGCTGAAGTTGAAATCAATGCCTTTAAAGAATATGTTAAAGATGTCAAGGAAAGCAAATTTCCTGAAGATGAGCATGTCTATCATATAAAAGATAGTATGGAAGATTTCCAGAAACTGTTCAAGGAATTTGAATAAAATTGCAATAGCCTGTGTACACTGATTCAAATGGAATCACTGGCCAGTAAAAAGAAAGGAAGGGATTATAGATGGCATTTACCGATATCAAAAAATATATTGAAGATAAAACTGATTTTTCTCTGCGGGAAAGGTATGATATACCTTCTTCTGAATTAACTTTTCCAGGAGGAGCACATGCCAGAATAGAAATTTCTGGTATTGAAACCCCCTCTAATCTGGAAGCAATGGTTAAAGAGGCAGACCGTAGAAATATAACTGTCCACCGAGTAATATCACTGGTTAAGGGGGCTACCCTGCTGGATGACCAGGAATTAAAATATTTTGCTCAGATAGGTGCTGATAACGATCTGGAACTATTAGTTAACCCGGTAGCCAGTAGAGGCTGGGATAACGGTAGACAGTATTCAACAAAAGAGGGTTATGTTTCCGGTATGAGACTCAGGGGACATGACATGATGTATAACTACTTAAGAGAGATTGATAGGTGCCTGGAAGCGGGACTCCGTGGTTTTCTCGTAACTGATGAAGGTATGTTGACTGTTTTAAACGGCTTGAGAGAAGAAGGAATAATTCCTTCTAATGTTAAGTTCAAGGTTTCTGTCTTTGCCGGCCACGGTACAGCTGCTGGAGCAAAAATGCTGCAGAACCTGGGTGCAGATAGTTTTAATCCACTGGCAGATCTGACTCTACCTATGCTGGCTTCTATCAGACAGGGTGGACTGGAAATACCCATGGATGTATATATGAGTCTAGTGGAATCAATGGGTGGATTCCAGCGCTACCATGAAGCTGGTGAAATCGCCAGAATAGCTGCCCCGGTTTATTTCAAGATTGAACCAGGACCATCTGAAGCTGATCTTTATAATACCTGGGTAGATGCTCAGTCACCTGATTATCTTGATAACCTGGCTAAAACCCGGATAAAACTGGCTCAGATTATTCTGGAATGGCTCGACCGCAGTGAATTTGATCTTGTAACAAATGATTACCGGGAAGACCTTTCGGTCCCCCAGCCTTAACTGATAGATAAAAGAGGGAGTTGTTAAGTACCAATTCCCTCTTGATTTTTCATCATAATTAGGAGGGATAAACATGGAAAATGTATTTCAATCTGCTCTGGCAACACTTAAAAAAGCTGGAGAAATTGCTCAGATAGATGAGAGGGTTATGGAACTTCTTTCCCGCCCCAAAAGAATTACCGATTTTTCTATACCCTTAAAAATGGATAATGGGAATTTTAAATTATTTACTGCTTACAGGGTTCATTATAGTGACGCTATCGGTCCGACCAGAGATGGAACCCGCTATGTTCCAGACCTTTCTCTGGATGAAGTAAAGGCTCTGGCTTTATTTATGACCATCAAACACGCTGTTTCAGGTGTGCCTGCCGGTGGTGGTAAAGGTGGAATCAAGGTCGATCCATCTAAACTGAGTGAATGGGAACTGGAGCGCTTAACCAGGGCTTTTATCCGTAATTTGATTCCTAAAGGACCTAATGTAGATATTCCGGGTGCGGATATCGGAACCAATTATAAGACCCAGTCCTGGATGCTTGATGAATATGAACAGATTACTGGTGAACACGCCCCGACAGCTATTAATGATAAACCTTACAGTATGGGTGGAACAGTCGGTAGTGCAGAGGCCACTGGACTTGGCATTTTCTATGTTGCCATGGAAGCCTTCAGGGATTATGAAATTGATATTGAGGGTACAGAAGTTGTAGTTCAGGGTTTTGGTCAGGTTGGAGCAACAATTGCCCGTTATCTATATGACCAGGGATTAAGAATTATTGCCGTAAGTGATATAACCGGTGGTATTTACTCAGATGAGGGTATCGATATACCTGCACTAAAGAAACATGTAGAAGAGAATGGTAATATTGAAGGATTTACGGGCACTACAAAGATTGGAAATGATGAACTGCTGGAACTGGAATGTGATGTTTTAATTCCAGCTGCTGTGCAAAATGTTATTAATAAAAATAATGTAGATAATATAAAAGCTAAATTCATCATAGAAGCAGCCAATGGTCCAATTACCACGGAAGCTGAGAAAGTATTGAATTCCAGAAATATTCCGATTGTACCTGATGTTGTTGCCAATGCTGGTGGAGCAATAGTCTGTCATTATGAGCGTATTCAGGGTATTACCAATGATTACTGGGACCTGGATCAGGTTAATTCTCGTCTTAAAAAACAGATAGTGACTGCTTATAATAAATCGAAAGAAGCTGCAGATGAGTATGATACTTCCTTGAGGATAGGGGCCTGGATAACTGCCTTAAAGAGGATAAGTCAATCGGTTAAAATGCGGGGCTGGGTTTAAAAACTCACCCTTGCTGAATCGTTTCAGGTAAATTATTATGGAACTTAATGATTAAAGGAATAAAATTTACATAAGGGAGGGACTAACTTGTTACTTTTTAAAGAGTCTGAATATAAGGAAAGATTGCAAAAGACTAAAAAACGGATGGAAGAGGCCGGGATAGATGTCTTGATGGCAACCCATCCGGCCAATATGAATTATTTAACTGGATATGACGGCTGGTCATTTTATGTTCATCAGTGTGTACTGGTTTCTCTTGATCAGGAAGAGCCGGTCTGGATCGGCCGGGGTATGGATGGAAATGCCGCTAAAGTAACTACATATTTAAGCCCGGAAAATATAAAATCTTATGCCGATGAATATGTACATTCACCTGTAGGTAAACACCCTGTGGATTATTTTGTAGATGTAATCAAGGAGAAGGGTTGGGCTGATAAAACTTTTGGTCTGGAAATGGATCAATTCTATTTCACTCACCGCACCTATCAAATTATGGAAGAAAAATTACCTGGTGCCAGTTTCAAAGATGTCAATATGCTGGTAGCTAAAGTTAGATCAGTAAAATCAGCTCAGGAGATTGCATTTATGAAAAAGGCCGGTAAGATAGCGGAAAAGGTTATGCAGGTCGGGATCGATGAACTGGAAGTTGGTAAGAGAGAATGTGATGTTGCTGCTGAAATCTCCCGGGCTCAGATCAAAGGTACGGAAGAATTTGGGGGAGATTATCCAGCAATAGTACCACTAATGCCTGCCGGAGATGGTATTGATGCTCCTCATCTGACCTGGTCGGACCGCAGGTATGAAGAAGATGAAGCTGTAATCCTGGAACTATCGGGCTGTTATAACCGTTATCATGCTCCTATGGCGCGGACGGTATATCTGGGAGAACCTTCTCAGGCATATAAAGATATTGCTAAAGCAGTTGTTGAGGGTTTAAATGAAACCCTGGAATTTGTTAAACCGGGAGTAACATGTGAAGCAGTTGAAGAAAAATGGAGAAATGCTCTGGCAGCTTCTAAACTGGTTGATGCTTCTCGCCTGGGATATGCCTTTGGACTTAATTATCCACCTGACTGGGGTGAACAGGTTGCCAGCATGAGACCCGGTGATAAGACTGTATTGAAAGAAAATATGACCTTCCATCTGATTCCGATTATCTGGAAAGATGATGCAGGGTTTGAACTGAGTACTGCCATCCGGATTACTGAAGATGGCTGCGAAAAATTTTATGATTTCCCGGAAAAATTATTTGTAAAATAGGGGGTTGAGAGAATCGATGGCAGAGAAAGAGATTATTTATACCGAAAAAGCACCGGAGCCGGGTAATTACTCGCAGGCGATTAAATATGGTAATCTACTATTTCTTTCCGGCCAGACACCGGATGATGTAGAAACTCATAAACCTGTGTATGGAACTATCGCCGAGCAGACAGAACTGGTTTTAACCCATATTAAGAATGTACTGGAAGCTGCCGGTTCTGGTCTTGATAAGGTATTAAAATGTAATGTATATATTTCGGATATGAAACATAAAAAGGAAATGGATAAGGTCTATAAAAAGTTCTTTTCAGAGAATCCACCGGCCAGAATCTGTATGGCAGTTAAGGGTCTGGATGCCGGATTAGATGTGGAAATTGATGTTATAGCTATTGCTGATTAAATGGCTAAATATCAATTAATCAGATTTAGATTGTATCATATACCAGAACAAAATATATTAAAGATTAGAATTTAAAATGTAAGTCAGGAATCTATTAATTATTGAGAGGGGGAAAAAATGAATCTTCAGGATATTTATGCAGCCAGGAATAAAATATATTCAGTAGTGCGCAGAACACCTCTGCGCAGAACCGACAGCCTATCTGATAAGATAGGCAGCAATGTTTTCTATAAACAGGAATATCTGCAGGATACGGGGAGTTTCAAAGTTCGTGGGGCAGCAAATCTAATTCTGAACCTGAGTACTGAACAGCAAAAACGTGGTGTTGTTACTTATTCGACCGGTAACCACGGCCGGGCAACTGCCCATGTAGCCAGACTGGTTGGATCAAAAGCTAAAGTCTGTCTTTCCCACAATGTTCCGGAAAACAAAAAACAGGGAATAAAAAGATCTGGTGGGGAACTGGTCGTCTATGGTGATAGTCAGGATCAAGCTCAAGAAAAGGCGCTGGATCTGCAGGAAGAAGAAGGATTAGCTGTTATTCCCCCTTTTGATAATAAGTATATTATTGCCGGTCAGGGAACGATTGGACTTGAGATTATGGAAAAATTACCGGAGGTTGATACGGTTATTGTACCCCTGAGCGGGGGTGGTCTTCTGGGAGGTATTGCTCTGGCAGTAAAATCTGCCAGTCCTGAATGTCGGGTGATAGGAGTGTCAATGGACAGAGGGGCTGCCATGTATGAAAGTTTAAAAGCCGGCAAACCTGTTCAGGTGGAAGAGGTATCTACCCTGGCTGACAGTCTGCAGGGAGGAATTTTACTTGATAATCAATATACATTTAATCTGGTCAAAAAGTATGTGGATGAGGTAATTCTGGTGACAGAGGAAGAAATAGAAGCAGGGATTACCCATGCTTTTCTGGAAGACCATATGGTTCTGGAAGGCGCAGCCGCAGTGGGAACTGCAGCCTTACTTAATGATAAAATTTCTAATCCAGGAGAAAATATTGCGGTTGTCACCACCGGCTGTAATATTGATAAGCAGCAGTTCTTATCAGTGATTAAAAAGAATAAAGGAAAATTTTAGTTTACCGAAAGGAGCACAAATCAGGATGCTGTGTTTTGAAAAATCCGAATTTAAAGAAAGAATCAAGAGAACAAAGGAACTGATGGATCAGAATGGTATTGAAGTTTTACTGGCAACCCATCCGGCAAATTTAAATTATCTGACTGGATATGACGGCTGGTCCTTTTACGTTCATCAGGGAGTTCTTGTTCTTAAAGATGAGGATGAACCGATCTGGTTCGGCCGGGAACAGGATAGTAATGGAGCCCGCTTGACGACCTGGATAAAAAAAGAGAATATTTATGGTTATCAGGATGACTATGTACAGTCCCTTGTAAAACACCCCATGACTTATGTGGCCGGTATCCTGAAGGAAAAAGGTTATACAGGCAGGAACATCGGGGTGGAGATGGATAATTATTACTTTACTCCCCGCTGTCTTCAGCAGCTTAAAAAAGACCTGCCGGAAGCAAAATTTAAGGATGCAAACCGCCTGGTTCCTCTGGTAAGACAGATTAAGTCTGAACAGGAAATTGAGTATATGAAGATGGCCAGCAGGATTGCAGAAAATGTAATGCAGGTAGCGATAGATTATATTAAAACCGGAGTTAGAGAAGGAGATGCTGCAGCTGCAGTCTATCAGGCTCAAATCAGTGGTACAGAAGAATATACCGGAGACTATACAGCAATAGCTCCCATTATGCCCAGTGCTGAAAGGACTTCAACTGCTCATTTAACCTGGACTGACCGTAGATATGAAAAAGGTGATGTTGTACTGCTGGAGCTGGCAGGTAGCAAATATAAGTACCATGCCCCCTTATCCCGGACGGTGTTTATCGGTCAGCTGCCACAGGAACTGGCTGAAATTGCTAAAGTTGTCGTAGATGGTTTAAACAAAACACTTGATTTTATCGAACCTGGAGTTACCTGTGAACAGGTAGAAGAAAAATGGCGGGAATCTATTTCCGGCAGTAAAGTAGTCAAGGAATCCCGCGTCGGCTATTCTTATGGTCTTAATTATCCACCGGACTGGGGTGAACATACAGCCAGTTTGCGGCCTGGTGATAAGACTATCCTCAAACCCAATATGACCTTTCATTTTATGCCCGGTATCTGGCTTGATGACTTTGGTTTTGAATGTAGTGAACCCTTTCGGGTAACTGAGGATGGCTGTGAGACCTTCTGTAATTTCCCTCGTAAGTTGTTTTTAAAATAGTTGAAAAGAGGTGATATGATTGGAATTTCTCGAAAAATTTAACAGACTGCTCAGAAAATTTGAAGAGTTTATTGTAGCCTACGGGGTGCTGGTAATGGCTGCCCTGACTATAATAAATGTATTTGCCAGAAATTTATTTAATAATAGTTTATCTTTTGCCCAGGAAATTAATGAGTTTACAATAATAATGGTCACTTTTTTAGGTACCAGTTATGCTGCCCGTAACGGCAGACATATCCGGATGTCAGCACTTTATGACATCCTGAATAAAAAGTTAAAGAAGATTAATGTATTCATCATTACTGGCATAACATCAATTATACTATTTTATGTGAGTTACTTTTCTCTTCAATATGTTTTAAAGGTTTATCAGTTCCAGAAAGTAAGTCCGGTTATGAGGGTTCCTTTATATTTAATCTATATCTGGGTTCCCATTGGACTATTTCTGGCCGCAATTCAATACGGTCTGGCTTTTATCAAAAATATTGTCGAAGAAGATGTCTGGATTTCCTTTGAAGAGAAATCAGAGTATGTAGAGTTAGAAGATGTTAAAGAAGGCAATGACGGTCTTATTTCCGGGGAGTAAGTTGATTTATAAAAATGATGGGAGGATTAAAATAGATGTTAACATTAATGGTTACCATTATGTTTGTACTATTATTTCTGGGATTCCCAATGATGATACCCCTGATTACAGCTCCAATCATAATTATCTGGTTTTATTATCCCGGATTTGACCCCATGATATTAACCCAGCAAATGATTGGAGGGATTTTACCGGCTTCCTTAATTGCGGTTCCCATGTTTATTCTGGCTGCTGATATTATGACATCAGGGGAAATGTCCAACAGACTGGTTGATTTTGTTAAGGAATTTGTCGGACATATCAAGGGTGGTATGGCAATTACAACAGCTGCGGCCTGTACAATATTCGGGGCTATTTCCGGTTCTACTCAGGCAACTGTTGTCGCAATCGGTGGTACTATGCGTCCCCATCTTTTAAAAGGTGGTTATGATGATTCCTTTACTACTGCTTTAATTATAAATTCCAGTGATATTGCCCTCTTGATTCCGCCCAGTATCGGAATGATAGTTTACGGGGTTGTCAGTGGTTCATCAATTGGTGAGTTATTTATTGCAGGAATTGGTCCCGGTCTTCTGATCTTTTTGATGTTTTCTGTTTACAGTTATTTTTATGCAAAAATCAAAGATATTCCATCTGTACCGAAATCAAGCTGGTCACAGAGATGGACAGCTACAAAGAAGGCCATGTTATCTTTTGGCTTTCCGGCAATTATTATCGGTGGAATCTATACTGGATTCTTCAGCCCGACGGAAGCTGCAGCGGCTGCTGTCCTGTATGCAGGTGTTATTGAAATTTTAGTCTACCGGAATGTAAAATTGAGGGAACTACGGGAAATCGCTTTATCGACAGGATTGGTAACCGGTGTAGTTTTCATTCTGGTAGGTGTCGGGGTAGCTTTTTCCTGGTTAATATCCTTTGCCCGGATTCCACAGATGATACTACCGGGAATACTGGGACCACATCCCACTCAACTCTGGGTATTATTTATTATTGCAGTATCCTTCTTTATTGGCTGCATGTTTGTGGACCCGATTGTTGTTATAATGGTACTGACTCCGATTTTTGAACCGGTTGTTAATAGTCTCGGTATTGACCCAATTCTGGTAGGAACCATGGTTACCCTGCAGGCTGCAATTGGTTCAGCTACACCGCCTTTTGGATGTGACATTTTTACTGCCATTGCTGTTTTCAGGAGACCCTATTTCCAGGTTATCAAGAAAACTCCTGTTTTTATTGGTATGCTTATAATAGCTTCTGCCCTATTGATGTTTTTCCCGCAGATAGCACTGTTCCTGCGTGACGTGGCTTTCGGTTATTAATAAGGGGAATCAAAAATGGATATTAAAAGTGAAGTATCATCATTAGATAAGGAATTAATCGCATTACGAAGAGATTTTCATAAATACCCTGAGCTCGGTTTTGAGGAGACGAGGACAGCCGGTAAGGTTGCTGATTATTTAAGGGAATGTGGACTTGAAGTTAAGGAAAAGGTGGCAAAAACGGGAGTAGTTGGTTTATTGCGTGGAAATAATCAGGGTAAAACGGTTATGCTGCGGGCAGATATGGATGCCCTCCCTATGCAGGAAAAAAATGATATCTCCTATAAATCCTGTATTGAGGGTAAGATGCATGCCTGTGGTCATGATGGTCATACTGCCATGTTGTTAGTGGCAGCAAAAATACTTGCCCGTCATCAAGATAAATTAAATGGAAATATCAAGTTTGTCTTTCAGCCCAATGAAGAAAAGGCAGCCGCAAAGATGATGATCGATGAAGGTGTTCTGGAGAATCCGCGGGTAGATGCAGTTTTTGGAATCCATCTCTGGACTCCAATTGAAAGTGGAAAGATAGCTATTTCTACCGGTGCAGTTATGGGCGGACTTTATGAATTTTGTCTTAAGATCAAGGGTAGTGGGGGTCATACATCAGCACCTCAGACTGCTGTTGACCCTATCATTACTGCCAGCAACCTAATTCAGACTGTGCAGACTATACAGACCAGGGAGATTGATCCCTTGAAACCGACAGTTATCATGTTTGGAATGATTGAAGGAGGAACATCTAATAACATTATTCCAGAAGAGGTTAATCTTAAGGGCACGATAAGATACCTTTACCGGGATGATGAAAATAGTACAGAAAAACCCAGGGAAAGATTTGAAAGGATTATTAAAAATGTCTGTCAGACCCACCGGGCTGAATATGAACTGGAGTATATTGTTTCCAGCCCTCCGGTTTACAATAATCCGGAAATGGTGAGACTGGTTAGAGATACTGCCGGGCAAGTAATGGGTAACAAGGATAAGATAATAGATTATACTAACCTGGCCGGTGAAGATTTTGGGGAGTTTTCGGTCCGGGTACCCAGTACATTTTATTTCATCGGCACTGGGAATAAGGAAAAGGGAACTGATTTTCCCCATCATCATCCTTATTTCAATATTGATGAAGACACTTTAAAAACAGGTGTTGAGATGCATGTCAGGAGTGTTTTGAATTATCTAATTAACTAAATTTAAGGAGGTGTTGACTGTAGTCCATTGTTAAATGAAAGGTAACTACTGGCAAGGGGACAATAATCTAATATAAAACACGAGGAGGAATTAATTATAATGAAGAGATTTTCATTAATAATTTCAATTTGTTTAATAGTGGTAATGGTTTTCAGCTTTACAGCTGGAGCTGCAACTCACTGGAAGTTTGCACTGGAAGAAATCGAAGGCAGTGTACAGTATGAGTGGGCAACTGAATTTAAAAAGAGAATTGAAGAGAAAACAGATGGAGATATCATAATTGATATTTATCCTTATGGTACTCTGGGAACAAGTGGAGATATCTCCGAACAGACCATGAACGGAATTCTTGAGTTTGCCTTCTCCACACCTAGCTGGTTTGCCAGTACTATACCGGCAGCCGGTCTCTTTTCCTTACATTACATCTGGTCTGATGAACTGGATGTAAATAAATATGTTATGGAAAATAGTGAAGCTATCTATACAGACCTGGCAAAATTATATGAACCCAAAAACCTTAAATTATTACAGGTCTTTCATGAAGGATGGCAGGTATGGACCGCCAATAAAGCTATCCGTAAACCTGCTGATTTTGAAGGTGTCAAAATCAGGGTTATGGGAGACCCCATCCTGATTGCCAATTATCAGGCTTATGGTGCCAATCCTGTGCGTCTGGCCTATTCTGAAATCTACAGTGCTCTTCAGTTGAATATGATAGATGCCCAGGTACAGCCCTATTTTGCAACTCAGGAAATGAAATTTTATGAACAGCAGGATTATTTAATTGAAGCCAAGCAGGTACCATTTATTACCGGGGTTGTAGTTAATAAGTATTTCTTTAATGCCCTGCCGGAAGAAAAACAGCAGTTAATAGTAGAAACCGCCCGTGGTATGACCGATTATATCTTCAATGTACAGAAAGAACTTAATGCCAAGAGACTTGATATGATGCTGGAAGATAAGCCGAGTCTGGAAGTTATTAAGCTTACTGAGGATGAAAGAGCTGCCTTTAAAGCAAAAGCCAAAACTGTCTGGGAACAGTATAAAAATGATGTAGGAGAAGAAGGAGCAGCCATCCTGGAAAAACTACAGGCTGAAATCAAGGCTGCAGAAGAGGAATTTGGCGAATAAGTAAATATAACAGGGAATTAGTTAAGTGACAGGTATAACTATAAAATAAAGATATTTGTGTTGACTGGAGGCATTATGCCCCTGGCCGGCATAAATAAAGACTGTTTAAAGGGAATAGTTAATGAAGTATCTTAAGGAAGTGAAATCAATGAGCAGTTATTATCTGGGTGCTTTTTATGCTGTTTTATCAGCTGTTGGGTTTGGGACTGTTCCCATTCTGGCCATATTTGCCTATAACAATGATGTCAATGTTCTTTCACTACTATTTTTACGTTTTAGTTTTGCCTCCATATTTTTGTTTACCTATATCTTTAGCCGGGTCAAGAAGATTGAATTGGACCGGCGGCAGGTTTTATATTTATTTTTGCAGGGTGGGTTATTGTATGCACTTTTTAGTCTTTTTTATTTTTCGGCGGTCAGGTTGATTCCGGCCTCACTGGCAGTTTTAATTTTTTATACTTATCCCATCATTGTTGCACTATTATCATTTATTATAACTGGAGAGAAGATAACTAAAAAAATTATTCTGGCTATGATCCTGTCTTTTATAGGACTTATACTGGTTCTGGGTAATAGCATTAATACTGTTAATTTCACTGGACTATTATTTGCCTCTGGAGCTGCTATTTGTTATGGAATCTACGCAGTTTTTGGAAAACATATTCTTAAAGATACACCCTTAATTCTGACCACAGCTTTTGTAAGTCTATTTGCAGCCTGTTCTTTTTTAATAACTGGTGTTTTAAGCAGCAACTTGACTTTTCATTTTGCCCCTGGAGCCTGGATTTTTATCGGAGCAATCACCCTGATTACAGTGATGGGTTTTCTTGCATTCTTCCGGGGAATTGAGCTGACAACTCCAACTATTGTTTCGATTTTAAGTATGATAGAACCTCTGATTACTATAGTCTTATCAATTCTCTTATTTGATGACTTGCTTACTTTCGTGCAGATTATGGGTTCCTGTCTGGTTCTGGTAGGTTCGGCTCAGGTTTTGTTAAAGAGGAAGGTGAAGAAAAAGGGAATTTCTGAAGGTAAAAAGAATTATTAAAATAGGATAATTAATCTATTTTATTATAAATAAAATTTATTATTTGCTAAATAACAAACTTAATGGGGGAAGTGTTTATGGAAAACAAATTTTCTCATAAAAATTTAAGTTCACGGGTAGAGGATCATCTTAAAGAAGAGATCTTTATGGAAAAGTACAGAGGAGGAGACCGTATTCTGGAGTCAGAAGTAGCTAAAGAACTGGATATAAGTAGGGCTCCTGTACGGGAAGCCATCAGGAACCTGGAAAATCAGGGCCTGGTCAGGACTATCCCCAGAAAGGGGAGTTTTATTGTTGAATTTACTGAGGATGATATCAGAGAAATATTTGAAATAAGATTATTACTGGAAGATAGAGTTATGAAAAAGCTGATTAGAGAAAGTAAATTAAATGATAAAGATTTCAGGATTATGGAAAACATAATAGATGAAATGGTGGCTATAGCTGAAAGAGATTATACTGATGAAAATAAACAAATCATCAACATGAATAAAAAGGATATGGACTTCCATAAATATCTCTGGCAGAAATCAGATAGCAAATGGACTGAAAGAATATTATTCAACTTACATCATCAATTAAGGCTGGCTATGATTAGTGATTACAAACTGGAGAATAATCTGGTTGAATCAGCTAAAATTCATTATGAAATAATAAAGCATTTAAAAAAGAAAGACCTGAAAATGACAATTGAAACAATAAAAAATCATATTAAAAATTATAATCAGGAACTGATGGAAAAAATTATATGAATATAGATTAAGATAAATAGTTTACAAAAGGGAGGAAAATAATGATTTACAGGGCAAATAAAAACCGGATCTCCTATGGTGAAGCAATAGGTATTCTTATGCTTGATACTTTTACACCCTTTATACCTGGTGATGTAGGTAATGCTTCAACCTATAATTTTCCGGTCAGGTATCAAACTGTTCCTGGTTTAACATTTGATAAAATACTGCAGAAGGATATGAGTATATTGCCTTTCTTAAAGAAAGCTGCACATAATCTGGCAGATCAGGGTGTCAGGGCCATTACGGCTGACTGTGGTTTCATGGCTGTTTATCAGAGGAAATTGCAGGAAGAAGTTGAGATTCCTGTTTTTTTAACAAGTTTACTACAGCTTTCCTTTATCTCAAATATAATATCTGATAATCACCGGATAGGAGTTATTACAGCCAGTGCGAAGTCATTCAATCAGAGCTTACTGGGTATGGCCGGGATTGATATACCTCTTGCAAAATTAAGTGTAAAAGGACTGGAGGATAAGAAAAATTTCTATAACTCTGCCATTAAAGAGACGGGGATTCTGGAACCGGAAAAAATCGAAAAGGAAGTAGTATCAACTGCTGAAGAGATGGTTAAGGAAGATCAGGCAGTTAAAGCTATTTTGCTGGAATGCAGTATTTTACCGCCCTACGGGGCAGCAGTCCAGGAGGCAACCGGGCTGCCTGTCTTTGATTTTGTGACGATGATAAATTATGTCTATTCAGCTGTTGTCAAAAATAGATTTACAGGTATCTATTAGTTAGTAGATATGGATTCCAGAGAAGGTGGAGTGCAAAACTTTTGAATTTACACTTGACCTTTCTGTTTTCAAATTTTGCTAATTTTTATTATTTCCAGGAAACTGTAGGTTAAAAAGGAGGAAATCATGAAATCAAGGGAAAGAATAATGACTGCTACCATGTCGGAAACTGTACAAAAGTACGGTGAATATCCGATAATGCTTTGATTTATATAATATTTGTGAATAATTGATGCAAAGCGGTGCTTGTAATTAATTGTCTTTATTGATATAATCAAAAATAAGTAAAATAATCTGTCTTCGAGTTATTCAACCTAAAGATTATAGCTATGGTGGGATAACCGACAGGGTAAAAAGGGAAACTTTTTTACCTCACGTATTTGAAAGGAGATAAATTAGGGTTAGTATCTCCAGGATACTGACCTTTTTAGTTGGATAAGCAGAAGAAAATGTAAGGTTTACAGGAACTAAGTGAAAATGATAACATTAACTAAACCAGGGGGGATGTTAAATGGTAACTATTGTAGTATCCGGTAAGGCTGGCAAGGTGGGAAAAACATCGCTGATTGCCGATATTTTACAGAGATTACATCTAAAGACCGGGGTGATCAAAACTTCTGTTACAGAGGGAAATGAAGGGACAATGGTCACCGATGATCCGGCAGTAATTAAGGATCCAGGTACTGATACTGCATTATTTGTTGAAAATGGTGCAGAAAGGGTTGTTTATCTGAGATGTGATTATGAACAGCTTGAGGACAGCCTGGCCCGGGCCAGAGAATTGGTTGGTAATGTTGAATATTTAATCATTGAAGGTAATAGTGTACAGGACTTTATAAATCCTACCCTGGTAATATATCTTGACCGTGAAGATGTTGAAGCCAAAGAATCCGCAAACAAAGCGGCAGAAAAGGCTGATGTTTTCTATAAATATGAGGATTTAAGTGGGCTGTTTCAGGGAGAAAAAACCTTAAAAGATATTCCTTTTAAATTTAACATTGAGCAGATCTCCTGTTTTAAGGCCCACCTGTTAAGTGAAATTATAGGTATCAAGGTTCCCGTGCTGGGAAAAATGTTGGATAAAGATGAAATCAGAATAAATCACTGCCAGCTGGGGTGTTTTTAGAAGGGGAATGATAGATTATGAGTGAATTTCTGGAACTTAATCCAACGGCAAAATTCTGGGAAATAATCAGTGAGAATAAGGAGCTTTTTACTCCTGGTAGGGAGAGAATAAGCTATAAGCAGGCAAGAAAGAGGATATTATCAGAAGATATCACTGCTCCTGTTAATCTTCCTCCTTTCAGCAGGGCGACTGTAGATGGTTTTGCTGTAAGGGCTGCTGACACAGCAGGTGCCAGTGAGACCCAACAGGGATATTTACGGGTAACCGGTGAAGTATTGATGGGAGAGCCAGCAGACCTTGTAGTTAATCCAGGAGAAGCTGTAAAAATACCTACCGGCGGAATGCTTCCGGACGGAGCAGACGCAGTTCTCATGGTTGAATATACTGAAAACATTTCTGAAGATATGATTGAAACTACCAGGGCTGTAGCCTCTGGTGAAAATGTTGTCAAAAAGGGTGAAGATATAAAAGCAGGTAGTTTGCTATTGAAAAAGGGACATGCTGTCCGGACCCAGGACATCGGAGCTCTGACCGGGCTGGG
>JADQBU010000103.1 GCA_016278435.1 Halanaerobiales bacterium | reverse complement strand
AATACAATACCGGCCTGCTGTTCTCCATCTCTTAAGGTAATATCGTGTATTTTGATCTTTTCTGGAAAATTAATGTTTTCAACTACTTCGTCGGCGAAGTTCCAGGGACTTGTAAACCATTTTTCTGCTTTCCATGGATCTTTACTCACTAAAACCTACCTCCTTATAAAATATCTATTTACAACTTATCACAATTTATACAGGCTTCCGGTTTTCCTCCAGTTAAGACTCTAACAACCTCATTAACAGCTCTTTCCTGTAATTCCTTTAATGAACCTTCAGAATAGAAAGCTGCATGTGGTGTCAGTATAACATTATCAAAATCGAGGAGTGGATTTTCAGGATCGAATATTTCGCTTTCCAGTACATCCAGTCCTGCTCCGGCGATTTCACCTGCTTTTAATGCTTCTACCAGGGCATCTTGATTAATTATAGCACCCCGGGCAGTATTAATAATATAGGCTGTTTTTTTCATTTTCTTGAATTCTTTTTCCCCAAACATTCCTCTGGTTCCCTCAGTTAGCGGGGCATGGATTGAAATAAAATCACTTTCTTCCAGGAGGGTGTCAAAATCGACCTTCTTAATATTATCTTCTGCCATTATTTCAGCTTTGACATAGGGATCATTGGCAATTACATTTAAGCCTAAACCCTGAGCTTTTCTGGCTAACTGCTGGCCGATTCTTCCATAGGCAACTAACCCCAGAGTTTGGCCTTTCATTCTATACATAGGCATCTGGTCTTTAAAATCCCATTTTTTTGCTTTGACATTGTTGTTCATCTGGGGTATCTTACGGGCACTGCTAATTATTAGCCCCAGGGCATGTGTAGATACTTCATCCAGGCAGTAAAAGGGAACATTAGATACATAGATTCCTTTACTGGTTGCGGCTTCAATCGGGATATTATTAATTCCTATACCCTGACGGCTGATAATCTGGGCTTTTTCCATGCTTTCTACCAGTTCAGGTGTTATTTCATAGTAGGTTACGAGTACTGCATCAGCATCAACAGCATGCTTTTTAATTTCTTCATCAGTTTTACAATCTATGAGTTCAGCATTAACTTTTTCTAATGCCTTTATCTGGACCTCCAGATCGGGGAATGGGGCCCTGTCAGTTACAATTACTTTGTATTTATAGGCCATATTTTCACCTCCTTTCCCTTCAATAAAGATGATAAGAGTATTATCGTAAAATGGTAATACCATGACTCGCCGTTTAATATATTCTATAAATCGGGCTAAAATCCTCTTTTTATATTTAAAATTAATTATTTATTTTATAGTTTGGTCATTAAGTTTGATCATCTCTATTCTGGCAAATTCCAGGTGCTCATACATATACTTTGTTGCAGCCTCTTTATCTTTCTCTGTAATTGCATTGTATATTTTCTGATGGTATTCTAAAGCGATTCTGGTCATCTTATCATTTGATAAAAGTTTAATAGTACTCTGTTTAAGAAGGTTGCGGATTGTATCCAGGAATGTTAAAAGCACATAATTATCAGCCGCTTCAGCAATCAGAATATGAAATTCCACATCACATTCAGTAAAAGTTCTGGGTTTAGATATATTTTTTTTAGTCCTTATTAAATTTTTTTTCATCTGGACTAATTGTTCTGAATTAATATTATTAATAGCGAGCTTTACAATTTCCAGTTCCAGGATTTTCCTGGCTTCAAATAGATCTTTAAAATTTTCTTTATTTAAAAGGAAATGGAATAAGAGCGGGTCGTGTAAACTTTCCAGTACATTTGTGCTTATATAATTACCATCATTTTGTTTTTCAACTATACCCAGTGAAGTCAGTACTTTAAGAGATTCCCTGATAGAAGGACGACCAACATGGAATTTTTCTGCCAGCATTCTTTCCGAATCCAGCTTATCACCGGCCTTTAATTCACCATCAATAATTAATTTTCTAATCTGTTCGACTATTGAGTCAACGACTGTTTTCTTTTCAACAGGCTGTATTGGCATTACTGTGTCTCCTTTCAATTGAACTAAAACTACTGCCGGGGGATAAATTCTCCCATACCCGGTTCCCCCAGGACCCGGCCTCTGCTGGCAACGATATTTCCTTTGCTGATTACTGTTTCCGGTATTCCTTTTATCTTCAGGCCGTCATAGGGAGTCCAGCCGCATTTTGATACTATTTTATCATTGGATAGGACTTCTTCTTTTTCCATATCAAGAATTACCAGGTCGGCATCAGCTCCAACTGCAATCACTCCCTTTTTAGGGTATAATCCGTAAATTTTGGCCTGATTTTCACACTGGTATTCTACAATTTTATTTAAAGTGGTTTTACCTTCATTTACTGCATTAAGCATCAAGCGCAGAGAGGTTTCTACTCCCGGGATACCATTTGGGGCATCCCAGATATTTTCTTCGCCTGGTTTTTTCTGCTCGGGTGGGAAGGGGCAGTGGTCAGAACTAATTAAATCCACATAACCATTATTAAATAAATCCCACATTCTATCCTGATCTGCTTTTGTTTTCATGGGAGGAGTAAACTTAACCCAGGGGCCTTTCTTTTCCAGGTCTTCAATTGTTAAATTAAGGTAATGGGGACAGGTTTCAGCATAAATTGGGTAACCTTCATTCTGTGCCTTTTTGATTTTTTCCAGTAAAACAGGCTGACTGACATGGGCAATAACAACCCTGGCTCCAGTATCCCTGGCTACATTTATAACTGTTTCAACGGCAACTTTTTCTGCCAGAGCAGATCTCCATTCGATCTGAGATAAATAATCTGTTCTCCCTTCATCTTTCAATCTTTTCTCATTTACTGTAATTATACTATCATCTTCACAGTGAATCAGGGCTATTGCTCCCAGAGACTTGATCTCCTTAAATGCTTCCTGTAAATCCCCGGCATACATAGCTTTTACTCCATGCAGGTTGCAGGTAAACATCTTAAAGCCGGTTACACCTTCTTCCCACATCTTTTTAAAATTATCTATATTTTCCGGTATCCCCCCTCCTTTTAAGGCAAAGTCAATAACAGCTTTATCTTTTAAGTATTCAATTTTATCCTTTAATTCCTTGACAGAATAGACAGGGGGGACACTACGGTGATGGGTTATAATAGTAGTTGTTCCACCGGAGGCAGCTGCCCTGGTTCCGGTTGTAAAATCCTCGCGTTCTGTGTGACCGGGGTCCATCATATGGGTATGAGAATCAATAATACCAGGTATAATACACTTTCCATCAGCATTAATTACTTCGTCAGTAGTAATATCATCTGTATTCTTTAACAGACCTACAATCTTACCACCTTGAACAAGAATATTAGCATTAAATTCACCGCCTGAATTTACGATTACCCCATTTTTGATTAATAAAGTATTTTTCACTGAAAACGCCCCTTTAAGATAATAATTTTATTAATGCCGAGAAAATTATTTTTTGATATTTTGAAGATGACTCTCAATACTATTCATTACAATTTTTATTGGTGGAGTATTGAAACCCATTTTCTGTAGGACAAAACCAGAAATTTCTGTGAGATCTACAGGTGATTTGTCGTTTTGTTCAAGGTATTCTTCAACATAATTATCAATATTATTTAAATCTTCTCTGCCACCATTTATTAGCTTAGTTAAGTCTGTACAATAGCCGTTAAATGCAGATATGATATGAGTAGCCCCGGTTTTCTCTAATTTAGTGAAGCTACTTCTGAGCTGGTTAACATTTTCATAGATTGGAATGTCTCCAGTTCCGGGTACAGCATCACCGATGATCAGGACATCTTCTTCCGGTAAAAAAATTGAGATAGAACCCGGGGAATGTCCAGGAGTATGTAGTATCTGAAGTCTTGTGTCGGTATCAATCTCATCTCCATCATTCAGTACTCTGTCGATTTTAACCTGACCGGCAATAAGATTAAAAAAGCCGGGAACTGGCCGTTCCTGATATTGTTTCTGAATATCTTCTATATAGGGTTTTGCTAAACTATGTGCCATTATCTGAAGATCAGGATTTTCTTTTTTCAACAATAAACTTGAACCAATATGATCTGGATGGCAGTGAGTAAGAATAACTAAATCTAAATTTTTAACATTTACTTTGTTTTTTTCACAGAAACTTACAATATCATTATAATTAAAAGCAGTACCGGTGTCAATTAAACAATTTTTTTTACCTTTGATTAACACGGTATAGACATTACGTATACTTTCTCCCAGGGGAAAGACTAATTTCTCCAGAAAAATTTTTTCAACGATCTTCATATATCCTCCTTAATCGTCCTCAAAATAATAAGTGAAAAATTTCATTATATTTAATTAATTCATTATTTGAAGGGAATATCCTTCTTTTTTTTTGCAAGTATAAGGAAAAAATAATGATTAAATGGTTTTGTGTAAACTGATGTCTATTGATTGCATATTAAAAAAAATTCACACTTGAAAGAGGATTTAGATATTTCTTATTTAATTAATATATTATACAATTAAAGTAATTGATCTGCAGGAGGGAAAAATCAATGGGTTATTCAATAGCGTTTATTGCTCCTTTTAATAATCAAGCCAGGTTATTTGAAGAGATATGCCAGGAATATAATAAAGATGTAACAATTTTAACCGCTCCTCTAGAGGAAGGTGCCAAGAAAGCGGCTGAAATGGTCAGGGCTGGTATTGATGTTATAATAAGCCGGGGTGGAACTACAGTTGCCATTAAGAAAGAAGTTAAGGATATACCGGTTGTCGATATCAAAGTAAGTGGATTTGATATCATAAGGACGTTGCATAAAGCCCGCAGGAAAGAGAATAAGAATAAGATTGCTCTGGTTGGTTTTGACCCTTTTACCCAGGGAATGGAAGGACTGGAGAATATACTCGGTCTGGATTTAAAGGTTATAACCCTAGGGGAAAAATGTTACTGTAATCCGGAAATAATTGAAAAAAGACTGAGGGAAGTAAGAGATGCAGGTTATAACTTTGTTGTGGGTAATCACATTTCTTTTCTAAGGGCCAGGAAGTTGGGGATGGAGGCCCTGTTAATCAGGTCCGGCCGGGAAGCATTAATAAGTGCTTTACTGGAAGCAGAGAGAGTGGCTCTTGCCAGGAAACAGGAAAAGAAAAAAACCAAGAGGATCAAATGTATAATAGATTCTGCCTATGAAGGTATTATAAGCACCAATCAGGAAGGGATGATAGATACATTTAACCCGGGGGCAGAAAAAATATTTAACCGGAAAGAAGAGAAAGTAGTAGGTAAACACATAAGCAAGGTACTTCCGGGAGTTAACATTATGAAATTAAAAAACCCGGAAAAAGATGATAAAGAATATATAATCAATGCCGGGAAAAGAAAGGTGGCAGTTAATGTAACCCCTATCGAAGTAGATGAGGAGATGGTGGGGGGTGTAGCCGTTTGTAATGAGGTATCACGAATCCAGCAGATGGAGCAGAGAATCAGAAAAGAGCTTTATTTGAAAGGACATATCGCTGAAAATAGTTTCGATGATATTATCGGGCAGAGCCGGGAATTAAAAAAGAATATCAAGGAAGCCAGGGATTTTGCTGCTGTCGATTCCCCCCTTTTAATATATGGAGAAACGGGAACAGGGAAGGAACTTTTTGCTCAAGCTGTACATAATGCCAGTCCGCGGCGGGAAAAACCTTTTGTTGCTTTTAACTGTGCAGCTCTCCCGGAAAACTTACTTGAAAGTGAACTTTTTGGATATGTCAAAGGCGCGTTTACAGGTGCTCAGAAGGAAAAAGCGGGCTTTTTTGAAATGGCCCATGAAGGGACCATTTTTCTTGATGAGATAGGTGAGATATCTCATAAAATACAGGTGCGACTACTGAGGGTTCTTGAGGAAGGAAAAGTAAGAAAGCTAGGGGATAATAAGATAACTCCAGTAGATGTCCGGATAATTGTGGCGACCAATAAAGACTTATACAGGTTGGTTGAAGAAGAAAAATTCAGGGATGATTTATTCTACCGGATCAATGTCTTAAATTTATTTCTACCCCCTTTAAGGGAGAGGTCTGATGATATTCCATTACTGCTGAACTTTTTTATCGAAAAATACTGTAATAAGTTCAATAATACATTACAGAATATTTCTGAAGAGGGAATAGAGATTTTGAAAAATTATAACTGGCCGGGCAACATCAGGCAACTGGCAAATATAGTAGAGCGACTTGTAATCAGAAGTGAAGGAGGGAAAATTTCCACTGGGCTTGTCAGGGATACTATTCAATCGATTCAGGGGAAGAGTAATAATAGGATTGAGCCTGTTTTACCTGATTATGATTCTATAACAACCGATAGGACTCTGCAGGAATTTGAAATTATGTTAATTAAAAAGGTTCTCGAGGAAGAAAACGGTAACAGAACTGCGGCTGCCAGGCGGCTGGGGATAAATCGGAGTACCATCTGGCGGAAGTTAAACAATCAATAACGCGGTATATCGCAACGGCGACTTATTTTGCATCAATAAGTGTTGCAAAAAGCACTTAACCGATAGTAAAGTGCAAATAATCAGAAATTTATATAAAGAAAAAAACGTTGATATACGGGATATCTAGTGAAAACTAGATATTTTTTTTGTATTAAATCTAATAGTGGAATGGATTATGCAAGTATATTAAAGTGTAGTGAGCTATTTACTTCTGATTCTTTATATTTTATTCTGCAGAATTTAACAAAAAGGGATTGAAAATATGGTAGGACAGGAAGATATTAAAAAAGGAGGTTTTGTTGATGGCAGATTATGTTAAATTAGACGAGGTCGATGAATTGATCGCCAGAAAACCTAAGATGGGACATTACACAGATTATGTTACCAATACTGAATATGAAAAGGGTTTAAATATTAATTTTGGTATAAATAAATATACCTGTGAATCTAAAAGAGTTGTAATGGGTAGAACAGTTATACCTCCTAATACAGCAAATGAAAGGCATATACATCTTAATGCTGAAGCCGCCATGTATATTGTGGAAGGGATAGTAACATTATTTCTGGGAAAGGAAGCAAAACGTGTTGACGCCCCTCCTGGAACATTTATCTATGCACCTGAAGGGTATATACACGGGGTGGCTAATGCTGATAAGGAAAAAGAGGCAGTACTCATATTTACCTATGGAGGAGTACCTTCTAAAGAGGCAGCCAAAATAATTTTTATCGATGATTCAAAGCAAGATTATCCCCCGGCAGACTGGAATGAGTCAAAGAATAATATTAGAAGGTTTTGAAAATAAAGACTAAACAGAAATTTCCGAAAAAAAGAGGATTCTATTAATTAATGCCTAATATAATATATATAAAATATAAAGGTATAATAGAGAAAGGAGGTGAATGATGGGGGGATATTTTAATTTATGGTATTACAATAAGACAATTTGATGACGTGGAAGTTACACACTGGATAAGAAAACTAAAAAATCAGAAAAAAACAAATTTAAAAAGTAATGACAATATTTGTAATGTAAAGGGTATTATATAGCCTATTATAAGGAGTGTTGTTATCATGGTTGAAAAAAAACCGAGAATAATTAATAGTGAAGAATTAGATCAGAATCCGGATTATGAACCACCTTTAAAACTGGGTATCGCTGATGTTCATACTACAGGTAGTGAAACAATTACAATGGGGAGAACTATTATACCACCACGAGCCAGGAATCAGAGACATTATCATGCAAATAAGGATGCCTGCTTTTTTGTTAGAAAGGGGAAATTAAAGATTTTCCTGGGACCAGATGGTGATATTGAGGAACATATTGCGCCAGAAAATCATTTCATATATGCACCTGCTGGCTCTATTCACGGACTGGAAAACTTAACTGACGAAACAGCAGAAGTAATATTTACTTATGGAAATTGTCCCGACAAAGAAGCAGCAGGTACAACTTATGTTGAGGATCGCTGGGATCTCTAAAATTATTACATTTTTCAAAATCATTAAAAAAGGAGTGTTAAAATGAGAAAATTATTATCTGTCAGTCTTTTGGCTTTGATCTTAATTATGTCGACTGGATTTAGTTTTGCAGCTGATGACCTGAACTTTCCTACCAGACCGATTGAGTTAGTTATTCCTTTTGGCCCCGGGGGTTCTCATGATATGCATGCCAGAGCCATTACCTCTGTTGCCAGTAGTTATTTCAGTAAACCAATAATTCCTGTTTTGAAACCTGGAGCTTCAGCAGCAGTTGGTAGCATGTATGTTAAAAATGCTAATCCTGATGGACATACACTTTTGTTTGGTCATAACGGAGTAAATATCATTGCTCCCCATGTTCGTGATGTAGCTTATTCTATTGAAGACTTTAAACCGGTCGCGCAAATTAATTACGGTACTGTTATCTTTTTTGCCAGAGCTGATTCCGGAATTACTTCAATTGAGCAGTTGGTTTCTGAACTCAAGGAAGATCCCGGCAGCTTAACCTTTGCTTCTTCCGGTATCTGGGGTGCACTGCATATTCCCTGGAAGTTATTTGTAGAGGATGCAGGTATTGAAATGTCTCATCTGCCTACTGCCGGAGGAGGACCTGCCATGCAGGCCGTTTTATCCGGTGACGCAGAAATCGGCGCCGGTTTCCCACCACAGAGTCTACCTCATATAGAATCAGGAAAGATAATTCCACTGGCTGTTACTTCTGAAACACGTATAGATGAACTGCCGGATACACCTACTTTCATGGAACTTGGTTACGATTTCAGCTGGCAAATGTGGAGAGGTGTACTTGCACCCAAGGATACTCCTGATGAAATAGTTGCCTATCTATCTGATAGATTCGAAGAACTTGTAAAAGACCCCTCTTTTGTATCAATGCTCGGTAGAATGGGTGAAAGGGTTAACTTCCTTGATCATGAAGAATTTGCCGAACAGATAGAAAAAGAAAAAGCTATGTACAGGAGATTACTCGGCCAGTATTATAAAGACTAAAAGTTAGATTAGTAGTAAACTGGCCCCTGATAAAAATGTGTAATTTCTGGTTTCAGGGGCTAGATTTTCTTTCTTATTAATGCATAAAGGGGATTAAAAATTATGAAAGATAAAGAATATAAATATGAACTATATATGTCTTTAATGTTACTTTTGTTTTCAATTACAGTAAGAATATTAATTCCTTTTCAGGTGCAGAAGATGAGTATTGCCGGAAAATTAACTACCAAAACAATCCCTATGGCTACAACCTATCTTTTAATTATACTCTCAATAATTTATGTTATCCGCCAAGTTATAATGAGAAAAGGCAAGCGAGAAGAAAGTATAACAGACTGGGTTAAAAAAAATAAAGAATTAATTGTAAAAATGTTTATTTCCATATTATTCATATTTGTATATATTTTGCTTTTGATATATTTTAATTATATTTTTGCTACAATATTGTTTGCTATCTGTTTTTCACTATATCTGGGCAATAGAAAATGGTATTTACTTCTTATTACCTGTGTAGTTGTACCTTTACTGATCTATTATGTTTTTCATATTTTGCTGTATGTTCCCCTTCCTTAAAAAATAATAAGATATTAGATAATAGATTAAACCAAATTTAAAGTAATAAGGACAAAGGAGGAGTATAAATGTTTGCAGATATGTACCAGGGATTACTCTCAATATTAAATTTTCCCACCCTGGGTATGGTTACACTGGGTTTAATAACCGGGTCTTTTTTTGGAGCTCTTCCTGGTTTAACTACAACAATGGCCATGGGTTTATTTGTGCCGGTTACCTTTTTTATGAAACCTTTACTGGGGATTCCTTTTTTAATTGGCTTATATAAAGGTGGAATATATGGTGGTTCAATACCGGCTATTTTAATTTCCACTCCCGGGACCGGAGCTGCTGCGGCCACAGTTATCGATGGCTATGAATTAACGAAACAGGGCAAGGCAGGAAAAGCTCTGAAAATGGCAAAATATGCTTCTACTATCGGGGATACCTTTAGTGACCTGATTGTATTATTTATTCTTGGATTCCTGGGAACACTGGCCAGCAGTATTGGGGTTGTAGATATTCTTGGTATACTTTTATTTAGCTTTACCATTGTTGCTGCTGTTTCGGGTGATTCATTAATTAAAGGAGTAATTTCTGCCTGTTTAGGTTTATTATTTAGTCTGGTGGGGATGGATATTTTTACCGGTATACCACGATTTGCTTTTGGTTCTGTAAATCTAATGGGTGGTATATCATTTATACCGCTTTTGATTGGTCTTTTTGCAATGTCAGAAGTATTAATATTAATTGAAGAACAGTATAGTATTAAACAGAAATTTATAGTTAAAGTTAAGGATATTAAAAAGAGTTTTTCAAAAGTTTCGAAAAAAGAATTCTTAGAATGTTTACCGGCAATATTCAAGGGTTCAGTCCTGGGTTCATTTATAGGTATTGTACCGGGTATCGGTCAACCTATTGCTGCTTTTCTAAGTTATGGAATAGCTAAAAATACCTCCAAACATCCGGAAAAGTTCGGGAAAGGGTCGCTGGAGGGAGTTGCAGCAGCAGAATCCGGCAATAATGCAGTAAATGGAGCTACCTTTGTTCCACTTTTAACTCTGGGAATACCGGGAGATGTAGTTACAGCTATAATGCTTGGGGCCTTCATAGCACAGGGCTTAAGGCCAGGGCCAGCTCTAATGCAGAATTACGGAGTGGAAATGTACGGTATTTTAATTGCCATGGTACTTGCCAACCTACTTCTTGTTGGTGTAGCAACTCTATTGATACCTTTATATCAGAGGTTAGTTTTAATCTCTAAAAGTATGCTTATACCGATAATTTTAGCGCTGGCAGTTGTTGGTACTTTTGCTGTCAATAATAGTTCTTTTGATCTGCTAGTTATGTTCGTTTTTGGACTTGTGGGATATACAATGAAAAAATATAATTTTCCGCTGGCGCCAATGGTTATCCTCTTTCTGCTGGGAAAAAGGACAGAACGAGCCCTGGGTCAGACTTTAATTAAAGGTAGAGGAAGTTTAATGATTTTATTTAAGGAACCGGTTGCTGCATTTTTTGTAGTACTTACTATTATAATACTGTTATTTACCATAATTAAATCAATCTATGATTATAGAAAAAAAAGAACTGAAAATTCGAATAGTATATCTTCATAAAATAGGTTTTTAAAAAATACCCGGGGTGTTGAAGATGGAATTAAAGATGAATGGGGAAAATGCTGCTGAAATATATAGAGTTAAGCAAGAATACCGGAGATTTAATCAAAAAGATAATATAATCTGGCAGCCAGAATGGAATGAGAAACTTACAGGTTTTGGTGATGGTGAGAGGTTAAAGAGCGCAATTAGACGCACAGTTAATGATGAACCTGGTTTTACTATGTTTGACTGGGCTTTTCTCGGCGCTTCTGAAGCCAATTATAAAGCAACTGATTTTAAAGTAAATGTAGCCAATCAGGGTGGTAATAGTTGGAGTACAATAGGGATAGGAAAACCAGAAGAATTATCACCCTGGCAGGGTGATATAAATAAGATGACAGAAGCAGTAAAAAAGATGGCATATTTCTTTGGAGCAGATCTAGTTGGCATTGCCAGGCTTGATAGAAGATGGGTTTATTCACATTATTTTGAGCCGGATTCTCTTAAAAGTTTTCCAATCTGTTTTTCTGATGAAAACGGCTATGAAGCTTATGATAGACCTGTTGTTCTCGATAGCAAGACGGCGGTTATTCCTGCTAAGATGAAGTATGTTATAGTGATGTTACATGAGATGGATTATGATGGTATCCGTACTGCTCCAGACCTAGCTGAAATGGCCCTGGTTCATTATATGTACTCAAAGATTTCTTTTACTGCTACCAGTATTGCGGAATTTCTGAGGAGCCTGGGCTATAATGCTATTCCCAGTGCTAATGGTACGGCATTAAATATACCTCTTGCTATTGACGCCGGGCTGGGACAATTAGGTCGAAATGCAAAACTAATAAATCCATTATATGGACCTCGTTGCCGTATTTCCAAAGTGATTACAGATTTACCGTTGACAGTAGAACAGCCAGTAAGTCTTGGAGTGGCAGAATATTGTTCGACCTGCAAAATTTGTGCAGAGACCTGTCCGGTACAGGCGATACCCTATGGACCTCCCCGGTATAAACCGGAAGGGGAATTTAACCAAAAACATGTTTTACAGTGGCAGATGAAACATGATATCTGCCGTAAGTACTGGGCAAGAATAGGAACAAACTGCGGTTTATGTATAGCCAGCTGTCCTTACAGCCGGGAAAAAGGGCTGAAAAAATGGTTCCTGACTTCGGAGTTATTAAATATATCATTATTAAATAGACTGAGACAGAAGTATGCTGTCACACCTTTACTTGAACCAGGTGAATTCTGGGAAATGTAATGGTTGCAGAATAGGTGATTTTAAAAAGGTGATAAACTAAATGATATATTCTTTAAATGTAGTAGCCCCTGTTTTTATTATTATTGGTCTGGGATATATATTTAATTATTATTTCAAAATAGAGATTAAAGGAATTTCCCTGTTATATCTATATATACTGGTTCCGGCCTTGCTTTTTAATTCACTGCTTAAAACACGGATTACAGGAGAAGACCTTTTCTGGATTATTGCAGTGATGGTAATTTTGTCGACCATTATTCTGCTTTTTTCCTGGACCTTAAGCAGGGTTTTAAACTGGAGTCAGAATATATATAAAGCGGTTTCTCTATCTACAGTATTTATGAATGTAGGGAATATAGGAATCCCCCTTGTTTATTTTACTTTTGGAGATAAGGGGGTTCAGATAGGTTTAATCATTCTTCTTTTTCAGGCATTATTACATTATACTTTAGGTATTTTTATTGTTTTAGGTGATTTTAATCCCTGGCAAGGGTTAAAGGAATTACTTAGTTTGCCATTACCTTATGTGGTAGTTTTTGCCCTATTTCTGAAGTTTTTTGAGATTTCTTTACCAGGTTTTATAAGTGAAGGAATGAATTTTTTGAGTGATAGTGCCTTGCCGCTTTCCACATTAATCCTGGGTATGCAACTTGCCCGGGCAAGGATTACTAGACAGTTAATATCTATTAGTATTGCTACAGTAATCCGCTTATTGGTTTCACCTTTAATTGTATTATCTTTACTATCGTTTTCTTCCTTGAGTAGTACTATGATAGGGATTCTGGTGATTATTTTTGCTGCACCTTCATCGGTGAACTCTGTTATTATTTCAACTGCTTACGATACAGAACCGAAGTTGGTTTCTTCAATTACTCTTGTTACGACTACAATCAGTATAATTACTTTGCCGTTGATTGTTTCCTTTGTCAGTTAGTTTTGCTCTAAGAAAATTGAAGGGAGGTGGTTTAAAAACCTGAAGTCAGGTATTCTTACAGAATTGCAAAATGATTAGATGAATCATCTGCAGGAATGATGAAGGGTTAGAAGAATTCAATAAAAATTATAAAAATGGGGGAATTACGTAAATGAAGAAAATTATATTAATGTTAACATTGATACTGGTATTTTCTCTTGCTATAAGTGTTATAGCAGCGGAGTATCCTAATCAGCCTATAAATGTTGTTGTTCAGTACTCTGCCGGTGGTGGTACTGATACTGTAATCAGGGCTATTGCTAGTGCTATGGAAAGAAATTCTGATTTTATGTTTAATGTTTCCAATCAGCCCGGTGCCAATGGATCTATCGCTACTGATTTTGTTAAAAATAAACCAGCTGATGGCTACTGGCTCCTGGGAGTTTCGCAGTATGACCGTGGCTTACGTGTTATGGACTATGTTGATTTTACTCCCTGGAAAGAATTCCAGTATTTCAAGATGGGTAATTCTCTAGAATGTATTGCTGTAAGCACCGATTCTCCAATTAAAACTTTTGACCAATTTATTGAAATGGCTAAAGAGAATCCCGGCAAATTAAAGATATCAAACTCCGGTATTGGTGGAGTATGGCATTTAGGAATGGAATTAATCGCCAGTAAAGCAGGTATCAAGGTTGAAGCCGTTCCTTATGGTGGTGGGGCACCAGCTACTCTGGCAGCCATCAAGGGTGAAGTAGACGCTGTTTCCAGTGGCTTACATGAGCAGGTTGAATTTATAAAGGCTGGAAGACTTAGACCACTGGCTGTTGTAACTAAAGAGCCCTATAATGTTGCAGGTTACGGAGAAGTTCCGGCTGTAATGGAATTTTTACCGGAAATGGAAGCATTCCTGCCTTATGGTGGTATTTATAGCCTGGCAGTAAGAAGAGATACACCTGTAGAAATCATCGAGAAACTGAAAGAATTATTTATAAAAGCTTCTAAAGATCCCAAACTGGAAGAGATGTTTGCCAAGAGAAGTTTTAAACTGGCACCTCTGGTTGGTAAAGAGGTTGACAAAAAGGCCGCTCTTAATGAATCACTGGCTGCCTGGATGATGTGGGACCTTGGTTTAGGAGAAGTTGACCCTGCCGAACTGGGAATACCTACACTTGATGAGTTTGATGCATGGTGGCCACCGGCTGATTATGAGCCAAAACTATAGGATCATAGGGGTTGGATAAAAATTGAAAAGTGATAAGGATAAAAATAGTAAATCTACAAATAATTCCTGGTTTTACATTATAGACATATCAGGCATATTATTCATAATGCTTATTAGTGTTCTGGTAATAATCGCTTCAATTTTTATGGAGAGACCGCGGGGCTGGGCTTCAGCCCCCGGGCTTCTTCCCGTGATAGTGGGAGGAACTCTCTTTATTATGTGTTTTTTCTTGTTAATCTCCACCCTCAAGGAAAAGAAAGAATTTGGAAGTTCAGGATCAAAATTAAGGAGATATTTATGCGATGTTTATCAGGGTAATAAAAAGGCATTACAGATTATTGGTTTGGTGGCTATTTATTATTTCCTGTTAATTAAATTTTTACCATTTGAACTGGCTACAGCTATTTATATTTTTGTCAGTCTGTTTCAGTTCTGGGAAGAAGGTTCACTGGCAAAAAAAATAATTATTTCTATTGTAATTCCTGTTTTATTAACCTATATTATGAGAGAAGCATTTTATCTGCATATGCCCGGAAACACGATCCTGGATTATATATTATACAGGTAAAAAAATTCAGGAGATAATTTGAGAAGTGATTGCTATTAAATCAGAGCAAAAAAAGCAAATTAATAACAAACGAGAAATAAAGGAGGAATTATTTATGTCTGTTTTTAGTTGGGATAAGTTAGAAAAAACTATGATTACTCCCGGAAAAACAAATTCCCGGGGGGAGACTGTCAGGGGTAAACGTTTATTATTACAGAGAATTCTACATGACAAAGACCGCGGTGATGGTAAGGGCGCAGGGGCCCAGCCACATGCTCACCCAGAAGAACAAATTTTTGTGGCCCTGGAAGGTTTAATGAAAATGAGGATTGGTAAGGACTGGTATACTCTGGAACCGGGAGATGTAGCCTTAGTACCTCCCTATGTAGAACATGAAGAAATATGTGATGATGATTTTCTCTGGTATAATATTAAAAGCCGTGTTCCCGGGCATAGCTGGTATGATACAAGCTGGAAACCGGGTTCAGAAGAGGACTGGGGGAAGCTAGAAAAAATATATGATGAGCTTGATGAAAAATATGTTGAGAATGATCCCTGGCCTCCCAAAGATCAGATGGTATATACCTGGGATAAACTTGAGGAAACAAAGATTACTCCCAGCCGGACACCGGCCCGGGGTAAATCGATTAAGGGTAAATTTCTAGTATTTAATAAAATCTTATATAGTGAAGACCGTGGAGACGGACAGGGTGCAGGAGCACAGCCTCATTCACATCCTGAAGAACAGTTGATTATCCCTCTTAAGGGAACACTGAAAATGAGAATGGCAGAAGATTGGTTTGAAGTAGGTCCTGGTGATATTGTTTTAGTACCGGCCGAAACTGAACATGAACAGATAGTTGAAGGGGAATTATTATGGTTTAATATAAAAAATAGAATTCCTGGTCATAGTATCTATGATGGAAGCTGGAATAAAGATTCTAAAGAAGCATGGGCAGAGTATATTAAATTATATAATGAGATGGATAAAAACTATCAGGAGACAACCCCCTGGAATGAATAGGCTTACATTAAATAATACTTCTATCTTAAAAGGTTTTGTTGAAAGGAGGTAGCTCAAATTGGATTTTGGTTCTTTCTTTGAAGCTTTTAATGTAAGTTATATCTTATTGTCCTCAATCGGAGCTTTACTGGGAATTATGTGGGGAGCAATGCCCGGTCTATCAACTACAATGGCTATGGCCCTTCTTGTCGGACTATCATCAGGTTTTGCATTGCATAATGCTCTTGCCTTTATTCTTGGTGTATTTACCGGAAGTGTTTTCGGAGGGGCTATTACTGCCATTTTGATTAATATTCCTGGTACTCCTGATGCGGTTCCTACGCAGATGGCCGGACACCCTCTGGCTAAACAGGGAAGAGGAGGAGAGGCTCTGGGGACTGCTATTGTATTCTCTATGGTAGGTAACTGGGTTGGAATAATTGCTCTGGTCGTCTGTTTACCCTGGTTACTGGAGATAGCTTTAAAATTTGGTTCCTGGGAAATGTTCTGGCTGGCCGTCTGGGGGGTTAGTGTTTCCGGTACATTAACAAGTGATGAAAAAACAATGAAAGGCTGGATATCTGGCTGGATCGGTCTTTTACTATCATTTGTTGGTCGGGAAGCTATATATTCGGTATCCCGGTTTACCTTCGGTGTCCGGGAATTGATGAGTGGAATTACTTATTTACCCGTTCTGATAGGATTGTTTGGACTTACAGAAGTATTTATGGTCTTAAGCAAGAAACATCCCTACAGCATACCACAGGAAGCTAAAAACATAATTCCACCGATGAGAAATTTCATTAAGTACTGGAAGTCTGCAATTCGCTCTGGAGCAGTAGGTTTAGTTACGGGTATTATCCCAGGTGGTGGTGCCAATATGGCAACTTTTGTAAGCTATGGTATTGGCGAGAGAATTACTGGTAAAAAATTTTCTGATGGGGACCTGGAGGGAGTTGTCTGTTCAGAAGTAGCCAATAATGCCAATCTGGGTGGGGCATTGATGCCGACCCTGGTTCTGGGTATACCCGGCAGTGCAACAGCGGCTGCTTTTCTGGCAGCACTTAATTTGCACGGAATTGTGGTAGGCCCGACAATTAATTTTAATCACCCGGGTCTGGTAGAATTTATCTATGGCACACTAATTGTAGCTAATTTTGCCATGTTGATCTGTGCCTTTTTACTGATCAAACCCAGCATAAAAATATTTTCATTACCAAGGGAATTGCTAATGCCTTTGATTCCCATTCTTTGTCTCGTTGGCGCTTATGCTGTGCGGATGTCATATTTTGATGTATTTCTTGCTTTTGGTTTTGGGATATTTGGTTATGCCTTCCGCAAACTTGGTTATCCCCTTGCCCCAATGGTAATGGGAGTTATTCTGGGCGGTATGGCTGATAATAATTTCAGGAAAGCGATGATTATTTTTAAGGACACATCTCCTATTGAGATTTTATCCCGGCCGGTTGGTACGATTACAATAATAGTAGTTATAGCAACCTTTGCTTATGCTGTTTTTTACAAAGATAATAAGTCCCTGGAGACACTGGGAGAATAGTTTGTGCGATGGGCAGTTGCACCTTTGTAACACAGTTACATGAATTAAATGTTAAGGACAGTGAGAATTGTGTCTAATATTTAAAAAATCCATCCCAATATTAGAAGCTTATCAAGTGAAGGTGCTGGGCATGGTCATAGAGGCTCTTATGACTTTTTACTTCTTTTCTTAACATGTCCATAGGTATGACTCCTTATTATTTAGGTATTTGGACAAAGACTATCCTAATCCTAATTATAAGGAGTTTTTTCTATATAATCAATGAATTCTAATGAATATTATGCTTGATTTTAGAAAATTTGTTTTTGCAAAGCTAGTGTAAATATATGCAAGAATTTATAGTATGTGAGTTTATTGTTATTTAGTAGTTTTATATTATCACTAGACGGTAAGGGTGTTATACATAATTATATTAAATGAGGTTATAATATTTAACAAATAATTCAAAAGTGGAGGTAATATATGTGTCTGTTTTTACCAGTATGATGCGTGAATCGATAATTGAAATGATGCAGGATATGTGGACAAAAATGGTAGATGATAATTATACAAGAAGTACCTTTGCCATGTTTCCTTTATTACAGAAGATAGGGACAAGGGCACTGGTTGAATCCAATTTGCGCGCTACTGATGGTGAAGTGCTGGATAGACCACTTGGTAGCCCGGTTGTAAGGTCAAACTGGGAAGATTTACTTCTCAATCCAGTATATTTACACCGCTTTCCCGTAGATGACAAGACCGAAATTGATAGCTCTATGATAATTGGACCCCAGGCAGAAAAGCCATTAAAATTAGCGGTACCGGTTATGATAACCGGAATGTCCTGGGGGACTGCCCTGAGTTTGAAAATGAAAGTAGCTTTAGCAAAGGCAGCTTCAATGGTCGGAAGTGCTACAAATACTGGTGAATCCCCTTTACTGGAAGAAGAACGGGCAGCTGCAGATTTATTAATTGGCCAGTATTCTAGGGGAAAATTGATAAAGAAACCAGAAGAATTAAGTCAGCTTGATGCTATTGAAATACAACTGGGTCAGGGTGCTCAGGCTGCAGCACCGGTATTTCAACCTTCTCGGTTTATCGGTGAAGATATTCGTTCTGAAGCAAATATGCCCGAAGGAAAACCCTCAAAAGCACCTACCAGAATGAAGGGTGTTAATAGTATCCAGGAATTTAATAAGTTAGTAGTCGATTTAAAACAGTATGGTGTACCGGTCGGCATAAAATTTGGTGCTACTGATTATATGGAAAAAGAATTAAAGATAATGGTAGATGCCGGTGTTGATTATGTAGTAGTTGATGGAGCTGAAGCCGGTACTCACGGTGGGCCGGCAATTTTGCAGGATGACCTGGGATTACCAACTCTAATTGCCCTGGCCAGAACCTCCAATTATCTGGAAGACCTGGGTGTAAGGGATAGAGTAAGTATTATTGCCGGTGGTGGGCTGACAACACCCGGGCATTTCTTAAAAGCTAAAGCACTGGGAGCTGATGCTTTTTATATCGGAACAATTGCTCTTATGGCATTATTACAGGCTCAAATGGTCAAGGCATTGCCGTTAGAACCTCCCATGCAGATTGCTCTTTATACAGGTGTTTTTAAGGAAGAATTAGAAGTTGATGAAGCTGCTGAACATTTAGCCAATTTTATTCATTCCTGTGTTGAGGAGATGAAGATGGCCTGTTATTCTATGGGAAAGGATTCCATCTATGCTGTAAACCGTTCTGACCTGTGTTCACTTGATAAGGATCTAGCTAATCTCTGCCGGGTACGCTGGGCTTATCATGATGCCTATCAACCCGTATTATCTGAGTTAACATTAGATGAAGTGTTAAAATAACTATCTTTATTTACCGGTCTGGTTTTATACTTCTTGCTGTATTGTTTCCAGATTTTTTTCTTTACTTTTGTATCTTCTTTCATGCTATTTAGTAATTCACTTTCTATATTGTGAGAAAAAGGACAGCTTGCCAGACATATTCCACAGTCTGTTCCGAGTTTCCTCCACATTTGATAACATTTATCAGCATCAATATACTTATGGTGAAGTCTGGAATTGTGTTCATCATCAACACTTGAGATAGCTTTTGCAGGACATAATCTTACACAGTTATTACATATATCACAGAATTCTTTAAGACCAAAGCTATCGGCCTTATCCGGTATTAATGTCAGGTCAGTACTAACCATACCGATTCTAACTCTGGGGCCATAATTTTTAGTTACCAGCAACCCGGATTTGCCTATTTCGCCGAGACCCGTTTCTGCGGCTACCGGTGGAGCTATAAGAAGGTAGTTGCCATCCATATGATTTCTGGCTGGATATCCTAAATCCCGGATATAGTAACTTAGCATCATACCGATTAATGCTGCCTTTACATAGCCTTTAGTTACCTCAATACATTCTTCTGTTTTAGGTGCTCTGTTAATCATCTCTTTATCCATCTCTACCCCAAAAACAACTGCATATTTGTTAGTGTCTTTAATTTTTTCGCCATAATGTGGTTTTCTACCCCGGTGGCTATAATAAAAATCTTTGTTAATTTCACTTATCCCAACCAGGTCTGCTCCATAATACCTGGCATATTTTTTTATAATAGTGCTTGCTTCATTAGCTGATATTTCAACTTTTTTACCTGTTGCCCTTTTCTCTGCTAATGGTTTTATATCATTTAAAAATTTGAAGGCAGAATTAGCCATAGGTGATAGTATGGGATTAAATTGCCTGGAATTATTTGTCAGCAATCCGGGCATTTTTCTGGTCTGGTCATCTATGTCCTTCTTTTCAGGATTATTTGCATAATAACTCTTATAACCATCGCTGTTTTTCTGTAATGACATCCGCGAAAAAATTGTATCTCTTTCATCGAATCTTTTCATATAGAAACACCTCTTTTAATTCAAATAAACTATCTATCATTAATTATATAACTAATCAAATAATTATTGCAAAAAATGAATGATGAATTTTAAAAAACTTCTGTTGTATGATATACTCATTTATATTGACATCCTCCCCGCCTATTCCTGGCGTTATAAAAGAGGATTCCTGATAGTTCGTTGACTATCTTCCCAACCAAAAGAACGTTGGTCTACCCCGCACATTTAAATGCACTAACAGACCATTTAGTTGGGCAAC
>JADQBU010000028.1 GCA_016278435.1 Halanaerobiales bacterium | reverse complement strand
GTTTACCGGCAGAGTATATGTAAAGGTCGATTCCACCCAGGCCAAAGGCATCATACTGACCATCGAGTTCTGTAAACAGGTGGGCAGCTAATTTTTTATCTCCATCGGTTCCCCTTCTCTCAATTATAAAACTTTCTCCCAGTATACTTACTTCAACTCTGTGATCTCTCTTACTTGAACCCAGACTTATACTCAATACTTTTTTCATTTTCGTCCTCCTGTTCTCCAACTTTAAGCGAACTCAACCAGTAATTTTTTGATAACCTCTGGATCAACATATTTATCTTCTTTCAGGGGAGATTGACCTAGTTCAATGCCCACAATCTTACCATCCATCAACTTATCGATCAGGTCCAGTCTCATATCCGAACCCAGGAATATAACTAAATCAAAGTCCTTTAATTTAACCATAATTTCCATGATAGTATTGAACAACTCCAGGCCTGTCCTATTTTCAATAAAGTTCCATCTTTCTTTTTCCTGCAAAATAAAAATATACTCAAGACCGTATTCCTGACCAAGTGTAATTAACTCTTCTTTGTTTTTAACAGGGAAACCAACCAGAGCAATTTTATTCCCTTTTCTAATCTCCCCGATACTTTCCAGGCGGGATATAAAACTCCTGTCTACATTTATTTCCCGGGCAACCCTGGATTGAGAATATCCTTTTTCTCTCATCTTTAAAATTTTATTTATTACCCGTTCTATCCGTTTATTATTTATTACTTTATCACCGATTCTCAGGAACTCCATAATCTACCCTCCTGTGCACATATATGTACACGAATATTTTATCACCCAATTTTCTAATATGCAAGTATCATAAATACTCAAATTTGTTATAATAATTATATACAGGGAAAAAATTTATGCTGGAGGTCAAAAAGAAATGGAAAATTGTATGTCAGATGTTATTATACCCCCAATTAATGGCATAACCTGTGATTCGCGCGAAGTAGAGCCGGGCTATGCTTTTGTTGCCATTACTGGATATGAAGATGACGGCCATAATTATATCGATGATGCAATTAAAAAAGGTGCCAGGTTAATAATTGCTGAAAAACCTGTGATAGCAGGTAAAGCCCAGGTGATTCAGGTTGAGGACAGCCGGGCTTTTCTGGGTAAAATGGCAGCCCAATATTATAATTACCCATCAGAAAAAATTAAAGTGGTGGGAATCACCGGTACCAATGGAAAGACTACTACCACCCACCTTATTTACAATCTAATTAATTACAAAAATAAACAGGCAGGTTTAATCGGAACTGTTAAGATTGATACCGGCAATAAAATCATACCCGGGAATCTAACAACACCTCCCTCTCCTTTACTGCAGAAATACCTGGCAGAAATGGTAGCAAATGATTATAAATATGCCTGCATGGAAGTCTCATCACATGGGATAAAACTTAAAAGAGTCGAATCAACAAGATTTAATATAAAAGTTGGAACAAATATAACATTGGACCATTTTGATCTTCATCCCGACTTTAATGAATATATCAGGGTAAAAAAATCATTCTTAATAACAGAAAATAGCGATACCCTTGTCCTTATAAATAATGATAACAAGCACCTGCAGCAGTTTGGGAAGATTGCCCGGAATCAAATTGATTTTGGAATAAATGGTGATACCGCTATCAAGGCCGAAAATATAGATTATAAAAATGCTACAACTGAATTTGACTATCAGTTAAACCAGAAAATAAGAGTAAAGGGAAATGAAAATATTGCTCCCTGTCAATTTCATATAAAAATGCTTTTACCTGGAAAACACAACATTTATAATGCTCTGATCTCAATTACAATTGGGCTTTACTACGGACTCAATCCGGAAATAATTCAAAAATTTTTTAGAAATTATACAGGGGTCTGGAGAAGACTGCAGGTCATTTATAATAAGGAATTTACTATAATTGATGATTGTGCCCATAATCCAGGAAGCTATAATGCCGTCTTTAAAGCCCTGGTCAATATAAATTATAAAAATCTATATATAGTAAACTCTTTAAGGGGAAATAGAGGCGAGCAGATAAATCAAGCCAATAGTGAAATGTTAAGCAGGTGGTTATCTTTTCTGGGTGATTATAATCTATATACAACCAATTGCAATGATGTAGCAAAAGATAATGACCTGGTGACGTCTACTGAAGAAAAGATATTTCTGGATACACTTCGCAAAAATCAAATCAGGTTCTACCATTTTCAGGAACTAAAGCCAGCCTTACAGACCTGTCTGCAGAAGATTAAAAAAGGAGATTTAATACTATTACTTGGGCCACATGCTATGGATGAAGCCGGGAAAATTTTAATATCTTTAGTCCATGCCGGCAACTAAACTATCCAGATATTCCTCCAGAATTAGTCGGGTCTGTTCGAAATCCTTTGCACGGTTAATTTTATCTTTAATATCAGTTGAATACGGTAAACCTTTGATATACCAGGAAATATGTTTGCGCATTTTGGGAATGGCTATTTCTTCTCCATAATACTGGACAGCCTTTTTCAGATGATATAAGGCCATTTCCACCCGGGAACAGTAATCAGGTTCTGGGATAAGTTCTCCGGTCTTTAAATAATGAATACACCTTTTTAATAACCAGGGATTACCCCGGGCTCCCCTGCCAATCATTACCCCATCACAGCCAGTCTGGTCGATCATTCTTTCTGTATCTTGAGGTGAAAAAATATCACCATTACCAATTACTGTTATAGAAACACTCTGTTTTACCTCTCTGATTATTTCCCGGTCAGCACTCCCACTATAAAATTCACTTCTCGTCCTTCCATGTACAGTAATAGCACTTGCCCCGTTTTTTTCTGTTATCCTGGCTAACTCAACAGCATTAATTTGTTGACTATCCCAGCCCTTCCTCATCTTGACAGTTACCGGGATTTCAACCTTATTCCTGACTGCTAAAACAATCTCCCCAGCTAGACAGGGATTCTTCATTAAAGCTGCTCCTGCTCCAGTTTTAACGATTTTGGGTGCAGGACAGCCCATGTTAATGTCAATTATATCTGGTTTATATCTCTTTTCCAGAATTTCTGCTGCCTCAGCCATGATTTCAGGTTCTTCACCAAAGATCTGAACAGCTATTAAACCCTCATGGTCACAGTTAAAATCAACCAGTTCCTCGGTACGGCTGTTCTCATATACTAAACCCTTACTACTCACCATCTCAGTAAAATTAAGATTACACCCCATATCCCTGGCTATTTGACGGTAGGGATAATCGGTAACACCCGCCATCGGTGCCAGTATTACGGAATTCGGTACTTCCAGTCCAGCAATAAACATAATTTCACTCCCTGATACCATTTAATTTCCCGATATAATAAAGCCCCTCCAGGGTTAAAAATGGCTCAAGTACATCTATTTTATCTGTTGTAATTAATTCTGCCAGACCACCTGTTGCTATCACCCGGCAGTCCCTTCCCAGCTCTTGCTTAAATTTTTCTATCAGAGATTCTACTTGACCTACAAATCCATATATAATACCAGACTGCATACTACTAACCGTGTCTTTACCAATAACTGAATCGGGTTTTTTCAGAGCAATCCTCGGTAATTTAGCAGCATGTTCATATAAAGCTTCAGTAGAAATCTCAACACCAGGGGCAATTGCCCCCCCTAGATAATCACCTTCTACTGAAACAGCACAGAAGGTTGTGGCTGTTCCAAAATCTATGATTATTGCTGGCCCCCCATATTTATGGTAAGCAGCTACAGCATTTACAATCCGGTCAGCACCTACCTCATCTGGATTATCCATCATAATTTTCGTGTTGGTCTTTACCCCGGGGCCTATTACCAGAGGGTCTATTTCTAAATATTTTTTTGAGGTTTCCAGTAATACCTTTTCTACCGGTGGTACAACACTGGAAATAGTCAATCCTCTGATATCCCTTTTTTTTATTTCAGAAAAAGCAAAAAAATTGCTGAAAAGAACTCCGTATTCATCAGCAGTTTTATTTTTATCTGTTGAAATTCGCCAGTGTCTGTATAAATCCCCATTTTTATAAATTCCCAGCACAGTATTAGTATTCCCAACATCCATTGTTAAAATCAATCTAATTCCTCCTGGCATAATTAAAGCCCGGAGATATATATCCCCGGGCGTTAATTTCAAATTTATTTTACCTCTTCGGGAGTAGTTGGAACAGTTATCTCTCCATTAATTATTTTCTGTCTGTATTCATCAACCTTATTCATAACTTCTGGAGAAGTCATCTTTTCAGCCTGTGGACGGTAAACTCCAACACCATCTTCTTCCAGTCCATAAATCTTGTGACCTGCTTCAAATTTGCCTTCATAAAGTGCTTTAACCTCATTATAGACTGCAACATCAACACGTTTGGTCATACTTGTCAGCACATTATCTGGTGCCAGGTGATACTGGGGTGAGTCTACACCTATTGCATATTTACCTCTTTCTTCAGCAGCCTTTATTACTCCAATACCACAGGCGCCTGAAGCATGATAAATAATGTCTGCTCCCTGGCTAAACTGTGTAAAGGCCAGTTCCTTACCGGCCTGAGGGTCATCAAAAGCTCCGGTATAACCAGTTAAAATCTGAGCTTTAGAATTTACAGCTTTAACCCCTGCTTTAAAACCAGCTTCAAATTTCTTAATAAGAGGCATTTCCATACCACCAATGTAACCGACCTTATCCACTTTGGTCATCATTCCAGCAACAACTCCGACCAGGAATGAACCTTCTTCTTCTTTAAAGGTAACTGAAGCAACATTGGGTTTATCAACTACAGCATCAATGAGTCCGAAAGTAATATCAGGATATTGACCTGCAACCCGATCTACTGCATCAGTCATCAGAAAACCAATGGCCCAGACCATATCATAACCCTGATCAGCAAAACTTCTTAGATTGGGGACATAATCAGTCATATTGCCCGATTCTATTACATTTATTTCAATTCCTAGTTCATCTCTGGCCTGTTCTAATCCACGCCAGGCAGCATCGTTAAATGATTGATCACCGAGTCCACCAACGTCTGTAACCATACCAACTTTAAAATCATCTGCCAGAACAGCTGAACCTAATCCAATAACAAAAGTTAAAACCAGAACTACTGCTAATAATAAGCTTAGTTTTTTCAAAATTTGACCCCCTTATAATTTTTATCCAAAACTCCTATTATATATGTTCTATATGAAGCATTAATTTCCTTCATGGATTTAAATTTAATCTTATTATTTTACTAAGCTGGTATCACCAGCCCAATATAAATGTATATTGCCTGTATCATCTCTTAAAATTAATTCTCCCCCATTGGAAATATCAATAACTATACCACTTGCTATCTCCTGACCATTTTTGATCTGTATCCTTTTATTAATTATCTTCATTCTCTCTTTCCAGAGATTTATTAACAAATCTATCTTGCCCCTGGTTAACATAAAATAATATCTTTCAAACGCTTCTAAAATGATCTGAAGGAGGTATGCCCTGTTTAGCTCTTTACCAAGTTCAATCCTCAGGGAAGTTGCAAATTCTCTAATCTCTTCAGGAAAATATGTTTGATTAACATTTAATCCAATACCTGTTATTACATAATTAATACCTGTAGACCCCACACTCATTTCTGATAAGATCCCACATACTTTATGTCCTTTTATCAGGATATCATTAGGCCACTTAATTTCTGTAATAAGCCCCAGGGATTCAATCACATCATAAACCGCCAGAGAGGCAATTATAGTCATCAAAGGGACTCTATCTGCCTCCAATTCAGGATAGAGTATAATCGATAACCATAATCCTGAACCAGGTGGTGAAAACCAGCGGCGCCCCAGTCTTCCCTTTCCTCCTGTCTGTTCATCTGCTATAACAACTGTTCCCTCATTATACCCTTCTTTCGCAAGCTGTTTAGCCCTTTCATTGGTAGATTCCAACACAGAATAATATTTAATTTCCCGCCCAACAACACTGGTATTAAGATCATCTACTATCTTTTCAATTAATCTATCCATCCTTAATTCACTTCCTGATAAAATGAGCCCCGGTTCCCCGGGGCTTTATTTTTTATAGTTTTACGTAGCTTTTATCTCCTCTACTGAACTAATTAAATCATAGTTCAGCAAGAGCTTAATTAGATATGCATATACTGGTATATTTATGGCCTGACCAATGATTCTGGGTATTAGTGTAGCTTCAAATGGTATTCCAAATAACATCTGCAGAAATATAGGTACAAGTATTATTGAAGAAATTATCTGACCAATGCCAATGGAGATAATCATTGTTAAATAATTTACCTTTCCCCGGGCTAAATAAAAAATTATAAAGCCGGGAATAAAACCTGTCAGAAAGGCAGTAAAAGTAAAGTGTGGCATATAAGCTCCTATTGGATTTACCCAGTATCCAAGCATATCGGAAACTGCTCCTACTACACCGCCGGCCATTGGGCCAAAGACAACTCCGGCGAATATTATCGGCAAACTCCCTAAGCCAATCCTTATTCCTTCAACACCGCCAATAGCTATCCTGAGACTAAGTAGCCTTGTCATAATAATTGCTAATGCAATCAAAAAAGACAGTCTGGTGAGCTTTCTGGTAGAGATACGTTTCATCTCTTTACACCCCCTAACTCTTTGGATTGTGGCAGAAGCCTGCACCAAAGAGAAAGGACTCTTTGATGACAGCGGACGCGACAACCACACCGCAGTAAAAACTTAACCTTTCGTCTGAAGGCAACGTCCCATCCTTCAGCACTAACTAACGCGTGGTTTCTACTCTGCCATATTCGATTGTTTTAATATTATCATAATTTGTTAGAACTTACAAGAACTATTACTAAAGATTCAAACTTGGCAATATTTTATATAATTATATAATTTTCTGACTTTTTTATCATACAGAAAGATAAAGAGGCCCCTGCTGGAGCCCCTTCTCATATCTATAACTTTAAACTCTGCTTAGAACAAACCGGAAATCTTACCATTGGCATCAATATCAATATCTTCAGCAGCAGGTTTTTTCGGTAAACCGGGCATCTTGAGAACGGGACCGGTTGAAGGTACTATAAAGCCTGCTCCAGCTGATAGAGATATATTGCTAACAGAAAGGGTAAAGCCAGTTGGCCTACCTTTTAAGTTCGGATTATCTGAGATAGAATTCTGGGTTTTGGCCATACAAACCGGAATTTTATCATATCCCAGTTTAGTTAATGTTTCGATCTGTTTGTCTGCTACACCACTATAGTTAACTCCATCGGCTCCATAAACTTCTTTGGCAATGGTTTCAATTTTTTCTTTGATAGGAGCTTCTTCATCATATAAGAAATCAAATTTACTCTTCTTATTTTCAAGTGCATCCAGTACTTTTTCTGCCAGTTCTTCGCCACCTTCGCCGCCTTTAGCCCATACTTCGGAAAGAGCAACAGTGGCACCAAGTTTCTCGCATTTTTCTCTGACCAGTTCTAATTCTGCTTCGGTATCATCCGGGAACCTGTTGATTGCAACTACACAGGGAACACCAAATTTGCCGACATTTTCAATATGTTTTTCCAGATTCTCGATACCGGCAGCAAGTGCATCCAGATTTTCTTCAGTTAATTTATCCATAGGTACTCCACCGTGCATCTTGAGAGCACGTATTGTTGCTACTAAAACGGTAGCATCTGGTTTTAATCCAGCATATCTACATTTTATGTTATAGAACTTCTCGGCACCAAGATCAGCACCGAATCCAGCTTCAGTAATAGTAATATCGGAAACCTTCATAGCCATCTTTGTTGCCATAACACTGTTACAGCCGTGGGCGATATTGGCAAAAGGTCCACCGTGAACAAAAGCAGGAGTATTTTCCAGAGTCTGTACAAGATTTGGTTTCAGTGCATCTTTAAGCAGTGCGGTCATTGCACCCTGCATATTAAGATCAGAAGCTTTTACAGGTTCATCATCATATGTGTAACCGATAACAATGTTTCCAATTTTCTCTTTTAACTCCGAAATACTATTGGCCAGACAGAGTATAGCCATTATTTCAGAAGCAACCGTGATAATAAAACCATCTTCCCTGGGAAGACCATTACCTGTTCCACCAAGACCGATTACAGTCTCTCTTAATGCACGGTCATTCATATCTACAACCCGGGGATATCCAATTTTTGTTGGATCAATCCCAAGTTCATTTCCCTGTTTGATATGATTGTCAATAGCTGCAGACAGCAGACTATGAGCAATACCTATAGCATGAATATCTCCGGTGAAATGAAGGTTTATATCCTCCATTGGAATAACCTGGGCATATCCGCCACCAGCAGCTCCACCCTTAACACCCATGGTAGGTCCAAGAGATGGTTCACGCAGAGCAATTGCACAGTTTCTACCAAGTCTATTCATAGCCATACCAAGACCAACAGTAGTTGTAGTTTTACCTTCACCGGCAGGGGTAGGTGTAATCGCTGTTACCAGAACAAGTTTACTGTCTTCGATATCCTCTAATTTCTTAAATACATCAAGTTTAATTTTGGCCTTATACTTTCCGTATAATTCCAGATCATCTTCCTTAAGTCCTGCCTTTTTAGCTATTTCTACGATTGGTTCCATCTTTGCCGCCTGGGCAATTTCAATATCACTTTTCAAAAATAATCTCTCCTTTCTAAAATTAAAAAATCTAAGTTTATAGACAACCAGCAAAAATTAAAATAGTGTGACAAATAAATACAATCAGAAATTTTTTGCCTTCTAATTATACTTCGATATTTGTGAAAAAAATCCTTCCTTTTCAACCAGATTTTTTGTTCTGTAGTATGTAAAGACCAGCATTTAGCTGGTCTTAGATGCTTTTTATTAAAACTTGTCATTCTTATCCTGATTATTACTATCTTTATTGTCTTCTTTGTCATTATTAATATCATTATCATTATCTTTTTCTTTATCTTCGTTTTCTATATTTTTATTACCGTCATCAGCAAGAGGTTGGCCGGCCATTAATTTTTCTATCTGGGAGGAGTCCAGGGTCTCATGTTCTTTCAGGGCCCTGACAATCCTTTCCACCTTGGCCGTATTTTCCTGAAGAAGAGTCTTGGCTTTTTTATAGCAGTAGTTAATAATAGAACTAACTTCTTTGTCTATCTCAGCAGCAACCTCTTCACTATAATTTCTCTCCCGGGAAATATCACGGCCCAGGAAGATCTGATGATCATGTTTCTGCCCCAGAGTCAGGGGACCGAGTTTTTCACTCATCCCATATTCAGTAACCATTGCCCTCACAATCTGGGTAGACCTTTCCAGGTCATTTTGAGCACCTGTACTGATATCATCCAGAAAGATATCTTCAGAAACCCTACCTCCAAGTAAAGCTGTAACCCGGTCAATCAATTCATTTCGGGTCAGGAAGTTCTTTTCTTCCTCGGGCAGAGGTATTGTAAAACCACCAGCTCTACCCCGGGGTATTATTGAAACCTTATGGGTGCGGTCTGCAAACTCCAGTAATTCACCCAGAAGAGCATGCCCGGTTTCATGGTAGGCTACAAGATTTCTTTCTTTATCAGAGATTACTCTGCTCTTTTTAGCCGGACCGGCAATTACCCGGTCTATGGCATTATCGAATTCTTCCATTGATATCTTATCTCTACCATCTCTCGCAGCCAGGATAGCCGCTTCGTTGGCAAGATTTTTCATATCGGCACCGGTAAAGCCCGGTGTCCTTTTGGCCAGAACATCCATATCTACATCATCAGACAGGGGTTTATTTTTGGAGTGTATCTCCAGAATTTTCTTTCTGCCCAGCCAGTCAGGTCTATCTACAATAACCTGACGGTCAAATCGACCAGGTCTCAATAAAGCCGGATCCAGTACATCAGGTCTATTCGTGGCTGCCATCAAGATGATTCCTTCATTGGGTTCAAAACCATCCATTTCCACCAGTAACTGATTTAAAGTCTGTTCTCTTTCATCATGGCCGCCGCCCAGGCCTGCGCCTCTCTGGCGTCCAACAGCATCCAGTTCGTCAACAAAGATAATACAGGGAGCATTCTTCTTTCCTTTTTCAAACAGGTCTCTAACCCTGGAAGCTCCCACACCGACAAACATTTCCACAAAATCTGAGCCACTTATAAAGAAGAAAGGGACTCCAGCTTCTCCGGCTATAGCCCGTGCCATCAAAGTCTTCCCTGTACCTGGCGGTCCTACCAGTAAAACACCCTTTGGAACCTCAGCCCCAAGCCGGGAAAATTTACTCGGATTTTTCAAGAATTCTACAACTTCCTGTAGTTCTTCCTTAACTTCATCATAATTTGCTACATCATCGAAAGATACTTTTTTTCCGTTTTCGGTAAGTTTAGCTTTGCTCTTACCAAACGACATCATCTTACTGCCACCGCCCTGCATTCTCTGCATGATAAATACCCAGGCAACTATTAAAATTATTATCGGTAAGACATAGCCTAAAATACTAACCCACCAGGGAGCTGTCGGTTTAGGTTTTGTTTCTATATCAATACCAGCATTTCTCAATTCCTGCATGAGAGAGGGTATTGCTTCCGGTGGTACCGGCACACTAAAATCCTTGCCATTTAATGTACCCCTGACTTCTTCATTTCCAATAAGTGTAACCTTGTCTATATTGCCTTTTTCTACCTGACTAAGCAATTCAGTATAGGTGAAATTCTCAAGTTTTTGCGGAGTTTGCTGCATAAAAAACTGTGCTACCAAAATTGAAATAGCAATTAGTAGTAAATAAAATCCTATATTCTTAATAAATTTATTCAAAACTCAAATACCTCCCCTCCGGGTACTGCTGCATATACAATTTAGTATTATACCACAACTTTTACTATTTGTAAATAAAGTTTTCTAATCAGAATAAAGCTCTTCCTTCAGTACCCCTATATATGGAAGATTTCTGTATTTTTCAGCGAAATCCAGTCCGTAACCTACCACAAATTCATTGGGAATTTCAAATCCATTAAAATCAACTTCAACCTGTTTAACAATCCTTCTCTCCGGCTTATCCAGCATAGTAACTATTTTAATACTGGCCGGTTTACGTGTCTCCAACATATCAACGACATTCTTTATAGTCTTACCGGTATCAATAATATCTTCTACGATAAGTACATGCCGTTCTTCAATATTCTCTTCCAGGTCCTTAATAATTCTGACTACACCTGATTTAGTACCGGTACCATAGCTGGAAACATCCATAAAATCAAAAATAACCGGCATATCAATTTGACGGGAGAGATCAGCCATAAAAATTGCTGCTCCCCTCAGGATACAGACCATAACAAGGCTTTCATCAATATCGTAGCTACTGGTAATCTCTTGTCCCAGTTCACATATCCGGGACTTTATTTCTTCCTCACTGATTATTATCCTGTCTATATCTTTTTCCATCTCCTTCATTTATTTTACCTCCATCACTTAACTTTATTTTTAGTATACGGGTCGTCTCATCTGTCACCTTGAACCGGTCATCCATCCTTAGCCCTGCTACCCAGATAATCCGGCCACATTCTGAAATAACAAGAGGAATCTGTTCTCTGCTTATCCTGGGAAGCTTTTCATCAATAAAAAAATCCTTTATCTTCTTACTCCCGCTCATACCAAGTGGATTAAATCTATCACCAGGCCTTCTATTTCTTACAACCAGCGGGAGTTTAACCAGATCAAAATCACAGAAGCAAATATCCTGCTCTCCGGCCCGGTTGGACCAGCCTTTGTTTTTTGGTACTACCTCTGTTTCCAGTACCTGCTCACCTACAGGAAGTTCAATCTGGCCGGGAACATCCAGATACAGGGAATAATCCTTAATTTCTGTACTGTATCCTCCTCTTTTAATTAATAATTTATCATATACTCTAATAACCGTAATACCACCGGGTAAGTCGAGTTTTTTCCCGGTGGTACTATTTTTAATCAAATCCTCTAGAATCTGAAAATGTTTATAATAAAGATCATAAGATTTCTCTTTCAGATCATAAATCACCTTCTGGAGTACTCTTGTTCTGATGACACGTGGCAATCCTTCCAATTTTGTTAAAGCAAGTGTTATGTTATCCTGACCAGCGGTAAGGACTAAATTTTCAAGTTCCTCTTCAGCTATTTTATCCAGAAAATTCTCTTCTTCTCTAATCACCTCTGCCATCCTTACCATAACATCCTTAAATCCCGGATTAATCTCTTCTTCAATATAGGGAATTATTTTGTGTCTGATTTTATTTCTGGTATATATAGTCTCCTGATTTGTATGATCTATTCTTGGTTCCAGTCCTCTTTCTTCACAGTACGATTCAATCTCATAGCGATTTAAAGATAAAAGCGGATGGATAATTTCCACATTCTCAAAATTGGTCCGGGGTGTAATACCAGCAAGTCCCTTCAGGCCTGTACCCCTGATCATATTTAGTAAAATAGTCTCCACTAAATCATTTTTATTATGGGCAAGCACAACCTTGTTAAGATCCAGCGAACTTGCTCTTTCCTGTAATTTTTTCAATCTAATCTCCCGGGCTGCTTCTTCCGGTGATAAGCCGCTTTCACTGATTAGAACCGGTACATTGTAAGTCTCGATAAAAGACCGGATACCAAGAGTGCTGCAAATATCCTCTACATAACGGGCATCATCCTCAGCTTCATCCCTGAACATGTGATTTAAATGAAAGACAAAGAGCTTCAGGTTGAACTCTTCTTTGATTCTGTTAAAGAGATCAAGCATGGTCAGAGAATCGGGCCCACCCGATACCCCCAGTAATAGCCGTTCATTGCGATTGACAAGTTTTTCTTTTTTAATGTAGTCTTTAAAACAATTAATTAAATCCAATCATAATTCTCCTTATAATATGGTAATTGGCAATTAATGATATTATTTGACCATCACATCTTTTTATTCTATATAAAACCTTAAATTTCCTTCTTTTATTTAAAATTCTTTATCTACTTTAAAAACAAGAAGTGTAATATCATCATCTATTTCTTTATTATTACCATTAATTACCTCAATTATATATTCAATATATCCCTGGGCAGTATTAAAGGATATATTCTGGAGCAAACGCGAAAACCATCCCTCTTTATCATCCACCTCAGGACTTGAATCCAGAATACCATCGGTCAGCATAAAAACAAAATCATTATCCTCTAGCTGTACTGAATGGGAAGTAACTTCAATATTATCCAGAATCCCTACCGGCAGAGACGAGGACTTATACTTCATTATATCCCAGTTTCTTTTTATAAAAGTAGACATTGCCCCGATCTTCTCCAGTTTAAGTTGGCCTGTAAAGGTATTAAAAAAAGCTATATCCAGTGTTGTAAACCTTTCATCCTGGTTTCTGAGAAAAAGGGCAGAATTGATTGTTTTTATTGCCAGCCTGCGGTCAAAACCAGCTTCAATTATGTTGTTAAAGAGTTTGACGGCTGTTTTACTCTCCCGGGCAGCATCCTTTCCAACTCCCATCCCATCACTCAAAACCAACATATCCAGGCCGTCTGTTAACTGCCTGTATTGATAGGAGTCACCTGAAATATTGTTCACAGCCGGTAATTGAACTACAGCCATCTCAATATGATAAGGCCCGGTTGGACCATAATGAATTGTACAGGGTTTGTCCTTCAACTTGTTTCCACATTCCCACTTAAGTATTCTAAAGTTATAATTATATTCAGAATTAAGGATTCCGATCAATTCATGTTCACAGGGTTTACTATCTGCACATGGTTCCATCATGACTTTGATATTAACCTTATCATTCTTAAGATTATTATATATTTTAATATCGCTTACATCAATTTTATGCTTTTTGACTTTATCCCAGAGATTTTCCTGAGAAAAATCCAGAACAAAAGAAATACCTGTTTTGTCTGAAAACTCATCTATTATCTGGCTAATTCCGTTTAACTGTTCAGAAACAATCTCCTGCCTGTCAATAAATCTATTCCGCCAGAAGTTGTTTACCTGAAATATTTCAAAACAGCTTTTAGCTCCACCCGTAATTCTGGAACTATTAATACAGAAATCACCTAACTTCTTATCTATAATTTCTTTTGTCAATTTTCCTTCACTTTTAGCTGCAAGTAGTAATGTTTTCATGGTTCTATAGGTCTGCTCTCTGTTCTTCTGCCAGCACTGTTTTCGTTGATAACAACTTGTACAGTTTTTATTTTTAAAGAGAAAAACAAAGTCCTCCAGCCTGTTTGTTTTTTCCTGGCTCCTACCAGGAAGTACTTCTTTAAAAGCAGAACTTAATTCCAGAAAAACTGCAGCCAGTTCAGAAATCTGTTTATTGAAAAGATCCCTATATTTATCATCAAGTACAGTATTTTGCACCTTGAGACTATTTTTTTTAGTAAATTTTATATATAAGTTATCCCAGACAGATAGAGGTAAAATCAAATATATGAATCCCACCAGTAATGTTTCCAGAAGACTCTCCCGTAAATCATAAATTGAGGCAGAGAATCCCGAATAAAGAAAAAAAGCAAGAGCCAGGGGTATTAGATGCCATAGTTTGCGTTTGCGAGATAATAATCCCGATATCAATCCAAAAATCATATATTTCATGACTGTCAACATCGGTATTATTCCTGTACTCATTAAAACCAGTCCATATATAGCCGCTAACATAAGTCCCATATACGGTCCAGCCGAATTGGCCCCTGTAAAGATTAATAATAAAACAAGTGAGTTAACAACGATTCCAGATCCGGTCATTTCAAAAATAGATATTATTATACCACTACTTAAAAATAATATTAACATTATCTCTAAATAAGTTAATTTTTTCTTCTTCCAGGTTAATTTCTGACTACCCTGGCGGGCTACTATAATAAATAAAAAAATTACACCACTTTCCGCTATTCTCAGCAAATACAAGTATAACTGGGAATTGTGATAGTAATTAAATACTACTGAGGACAACATATAGGAGAAGGCAATAAAAAAAGCCTGTATAATTTCTGATTTTCTAAAAAATCTCTGGTAAAGCATATACATAATTAATCCGGCCACTCCGGAAACATAATATAAGTTATCCCATCCCCCAGCATAAAGAAGACCGAATATACCCCCTGTCGATACCAGGGTAACTAAATAGGGATTAGTATTTAAAAATATCGACCAGTAAACCGGAAAAAATGTGTAAAACCCAGGAAATATTTCTGCCTGTCCCATAAAAAAAGATAACAAGGCAAAGATAAGGTAATTGTATTTTAGCTTAGAAGTCTTCTCCTGATAAATCGGTAACACCTTGAGCTGCTCCATTTATACATCTCCCCTTCATTCTATATTATATATAAGTTAAGACCGTTTGCCTGTCGAAGTTTGGGGACGGACAATCAAAATATTCTGTAATTTTCTATTATATTCCAACAGATTCCAGCATTATTTAGGTTATACACTGGAAAATCACAAGAATATACCATGAACATTAGTTCTTGACTACAAAATGACTTGATTATATAATTAAAATAACACAAACAATTTCTTAAGGAGTTATAACATGAATCTGAAACAGATTATTAGTTATCTAAAAGAATCAGATAAATACAGGGGAAATATTACCTGTTGGGAAGAGATACCAGGTACTGAAGGCAGTTATGTCGATTTCCCAGTAGATATTAATCCGGGATTAAAAAGGGTATTACAGGAAAAGGGATTAAAAAAATTGTACTCTCACCAGGGCCAGGCTTATAATATTATCAAAGATGGTAAAAATATAATCATTGTTACCCCTACTGCTTCCGGGAAAACACTCTGTTACAACCTTCCTGTATTAAATTCAATTCTGGAAGACGATAACTGTAGGGCCCTTTACCTTTTTCCTACCAAGGCCCTTTCTCAGGACCAGCTGGCAGAGCTACACTACCTTATAGAAAGACTTGAGGCTGATATAAAGACATATACCTATGATGGAGATACAGAAGTTACAGCCCGAAAAAATATACGCCGGAGTGGCCATATCGTTGTCACCAATCCAGATATGCTCCATACCGGAATTCTACCACATCATACAAAATGGATTAAACTATTTGAAAATCTAAAATATGTAGTCATTGATGAGATACATAATTACCGGGGAGTTTTCGGCAGCCATGTTGCCAATGTTATCAGGCGTTTGCAAAGAATCTGTAATTTTTACGGCTCTGACCCTCAGTTTATAGCTGCCTCTGCTACCATTGCTAATCCCCGGGAACTGGCCGAAAAACTTACTGGAACACAGGTAGAATTGTTAGATGAAAATGGAGCTCCCCGTGGTCCCAAAGACATTATTTTTTATAATCCTCCGGTTGTAAATAGACAACTGGGAATCAGAAGAAGCTACATCCTGGAAGCAAGGTCCCTGGCCAGAATTTTTCTGCAAAATAACATAAAATCAATCATCTTTACCAGAAGCAGGTTAAGAACAGAAGTATTATTATCCTACTTAAAGGAAGAAAGTAGACAGGGCAAGGAAATCAGGGGTTATAGAGGTGGTTATCTCCCTGGCGAGAGAAGGGAAATAGAAAAGGGTTTAAGAAACGGTGAAATAACCGGGGTTGTAAGCACTAATGCCCTGGAACTGGGTATAGATATTGGCCGGCTTGATGTCTGTATCATGGCCGGTTATCCCGGAACAATCGCTAGCACCTGGCAGCAGTCCGGTCGAGCTGGCCGAAGAAATAACCGCTCTCTGGCTATCCTGGTCGCTTCCAGCAGCCCGCTTGACCAGTATATAATTAATCATCCCGATTTCTTTTTTGAACACCCGGTTGAAAGTGCTTTAATTAACCCTGATAATCTGTTGATTTTAATGGCGCATATTAAATGTGCTGCTTTTGAACTTCCTTTTAAAGATGGTGAAGACTTCGGTGTTGAAACTACAGAAGAAATTCTCTCTTATCTGGAAGAACAGAGAATTTTAAGACACAGGGCCGGAAACTGGTACTGGATGGCAGAAAGGTATCCAGCGGAAGATGTAAGTTTAAGGAGTGCCAGTTCTGATGACTTCGCTGTTATCGATAACACAGATCAGGCCCGGGTAAAGGTTATCGGCCGGGTTGACCGCTTCAGTGCTCTGACAACTATCCACAAAGATGCTATTTACCTCCATGAAAGCAATCAATATCAGGTAAAAGAGCTAGATCTTGATGGAAAAAAAGCATATGTCAAACAGGTTAATGTAAATTACTATACAGATGCCAGCCTGGCCGTCGATCTCAGAATTCTGGATCAATTCGACGATAAAATTGTTCATGATTTAAAAGTAGAACATGGAGAAGTAGTTGTTACCGCCCGGGCTACCATGTTTAAAAAAATAAAATTTCAAACACATGAAAATGTCGGTTATGGAGATATAAATCTACCTGAAGTAGAGATGCATACCAGTGCTTACTGGTTCAGTCTGCCCCTGGAGCTGGAAAATAGACTGGGGAAAAAGGGGATGGAAAGCGGACTACTGGGGCTGGCCAACCTGCTGGTTAATATAGCTCCCCAGCACCTGATGTGTGATCCCAGTGATATTAAAGAAAGCATCCAGGTAAGATCACCCTATACCGGTAGTCCGACAATTTTCATTTATGATGGTTATCCGGGAGGTCTGGGGATGAGCGAAAAACTATTTAGAATCCATACCGAACTCTTAACCAGGGCCCGTGAACACCTCAGGGACTGTCCCTGTGATTCGGGGTGTCCGGCCTGTGTAGGTCCAGCCAACGAAGTAGGGCCGGAGAGTAAAAAGTATACGATGATTTTGCTGAAAGAGGGTTTATAAAATGGAGCTGAGAGAAAAACTAAAAAAGCTGGATTCTGCTACCAGCAAACCCATGGTCAAAAATCAGTCCAGTAGAGAGTATACAGATAAATTACCTGTCTGTCTTAAAGGAGAGTTAATTCAAAACCAGGGTGGGACCTTTTTCAGGAAAAAAACTGAATTTAATCTTGATTACAGACACGGCCTTTACTGTCTACACAAATCAAGCGGTTTAAAAAAGACAGGTCTAACCCAGATAGCCCTTGCTGTTGAGGGTTGTAACTCCTTCTCTGACTATCAAGACCTGCTCTTTATCGATACTGAAACCACAGGATTAATGGGTGGAACCGGAACCCTGACCTTCATGGTTGGTCTGGGCTACTTCACACCAGAAACCTTTACTGTTGAACAGTACTTTATGCGAGACTTTGATGATGAGCCGGCTCTTTTAAGTGAGTTAATGGGAATTATTGATAGGTTTCCAATAATCGTCAGCTTTAACGGTAAATCCTTTGATCTACCGCTTCTCAGAACCAGATTTATACTCAATAGGTTTCCTGAACCTGAAGTAGATACACATATAGATCTCCTCCATGCTTCCCGCTCTATCTGGTCCCATCTGGAATCCTGTTCTCTCAGTCATCTGGAAGAAAAAGTGCTGGGAGTATACAGAAAAGATGACCTGCCAGGAAGGGAAGTGCCTGAATTATATTTTACATATCTTAATAATAAAAATCCTGAACTCCTTAAACCAATCTTCAGACATAACTTAATTGATATTATATCCCTGGTCACTCTCCTTAATCATCTCTACTCTATCCATAATACAGATCTGGAACTAAGTCCAGAAGTATTATTTAACCTGGCCAGGTTAAAGCAGAGAAAAAAAGATTTAGAGGAAAGCATAAAATTATATGAAGAAGCTAGAAAAAAGACAGCAGCCGGTTCTCTGCTGACAAAAATAAATAAAAAACTCAGCTGGCAGTATAAAAGAGCTGACAAGTGGGATAAAGCTGCCGCTATCTGGGAAGAGATGATAGCCGCAGAAAAAGGTGGGTTATTCCCTTACCGGGAAATGGCTAAATACCTGGAACACCAGCTAAAAGACTATGAGAAAGCCTTTAAATGTACAGAACAGGGTCTTAATCTACTCCAGTTGAGCCGACCCCTTTATGCCAATTTCACTGAAGAAAAAGAAAAGCTGGAACACAGGCTCAAGCGGCTTAAAGGAACAATCAGACAAACAAGACTGGATTAAGGCCCTGCACTTAATCTACGGGCAATACCGAAAAGAAGGTCATGTTCACTGACACTGATCTCATTGAGTTTGAATTTACTCATTACTTGCATCAGGATTACCGTACCAGCAGTTATTATATCGGCCCGTTCTGCCTGCAGTCCTTTTAATTTCTTTCTTTCATCAATCATAAGACTGGCGAGAGATTCAAATAAACTTTTTATTTTTTTTGCTGATAAATTATGATTATGAATCCTGTCCCGGTCATATTCTGTTAATTCCAAATCCATCGCTGCCAGGGTAGTAATCGTTCCTCCTACCCCAATGCCTGTAAACTGTCCAGTTTTTATTGAAAATGCTTCTTCTACCAGCTTATCATTGATAGAGGAAACTATTTTATGATAATCAGACTCCATCATCGGTCTGTTGGGATCACTTATATACCTTTCAGTCAGCCGTACTGCTCCCAGTGGAAGACTTACATACTTGATTTCTCCATTTATCCTGGTTATTAATTCCGTGCTGCCCCCACCAATATCAATTATTAACAAATTTTCCCGGGGATAGTCCAGGCTGACACCCAGATAGGTTAATTCTGCCTCTTCCTGCCCACTAATAATTTTAATTTCTTCATCCAGTTCAGCTCTGACCCGGGCGAGGAATTCTTCAGAATTATTTACTTCTCTTAAAGCGCTCGTCCCAACAGCCTGTCTTTTCTCAACACCATAGTTATCCATTATCAATTTAAACTCACGTATTGCATCTAGAGCACGTTCTACTGCCCCTTCTCTCAGACATCCATCTTTATCAACTCCCTCACCTATTCTGGTAGTTATCAATTCTCTTTTTATGGTATTGAAATTTTTATCACCGTAATCGACAATCAAAAGTCTACTGGAGTTTGTTCCCATATCAACTGCACCTATTCGCAATTTAATCCCCCATTTTCACAGCGGCTGCATTCTTCAGGCCATTTAATCAGCCGTCTAATAATTTTTCCGGCAGGATTCTTCCCCCCTGCCAGATAATCAGCCAGGTGGGTATGAAGGCATTTGATTCCTTCTTTATCCTGAATTCCACCCACACCGGACTCCTGAAGAACAGTTAATATACCAGGGGCTTCTTCCCTGACAGTCTCCTTCATCTTGTCTTGCAAAAGGGACATCCTCCTTCTGGCATAATCCTGGTGTGCTTCTTCCATTTCTGCTCTAAACTGATTATCATTTTGCAACTTATCTGTCATTTTTCCAATTAGACCACTGTCTTCAAGCCTGGATACCTCTTCAACCAGATAAGGACAGCTTAACCAGAATGTTGTAGGGAAAACCCCGGTTTCCTTTTTATAAGGGAGGGTAATGATCACTGCTGGTTTAGCAAAAGGGCATTCCCGAGATATACCAATCAGGTTGTCCGGTTTTCTATTGAGCTGGTTTCTTATCAATTCCCATTCCCTGCTGCTTATTTTCTTCATTTTATACCTCCGCAAACCTCTTAACTCTAATCTATAGAGTTTTTGCTTGAGATTATTCTAATAAAAAAAACACCCTTTTATCAAAGGATGTTTTTGTTCGTTTTATTATTTAATTATTATCACCGCGCTTTGCTTCACGGTTCTTCAAATCCTGTTGCCTTTCACTACTCTGTTTCATAAACTTAGCCATTTTTTCTTCAAAGGACATCTTGGGAGCGTGGTCTTTACGCTCTGTTGGGTCTTCCAGTTGTTTAATAGAAAGACCAATCTTCCCGTCATTATCAATGTTGATTACCTTAACTTTGACTTTTTCATCCTCTTTTAAATAGTTGCTTATGTCTTTTACATAAGTGTTTGCTACCTCAGAGATATGAACTAGTCCAGTATCTCCACCTGGTAATTCAACAAAAGCCCCAAAATTAGTTATACCGGTAACTTTTCCTTCTACTGTTGCACCGACCTCAATGGACATGCTAAAAAAATTCCTCCTCAAATAATAATATTACATACATTATACCTTATAATAATTCTCCTGTCAAATGTTATAATTTCAAGCTAAGAGCTATTCTTTTCCTCCGCAAATCAATATCAAGAATCCTGACACGGATTACATCACCTACCTTGACAATATCTCCTGGATCGTCCACATAGTCATAACTTAATTCCGATATATGAATAAGTCCGTCTTCCTTAACACCAATATCAACAAAAGCACCGAAGTCCACTACATTTCGCACAGTCCCCTGTAAAATCATATCTTTTTTTAAATCTTCTATCTTTAAAACATCTGTCCGGAAAACCGGCCCCTTTATCTCTTCCCGGGGGTCACGTCCCGGCTGTTTTAAAGCCTTGATAATATCCTTTAATGTAGGAATACCCAGCCCAAGTTTTTCCGCTTTTTCCTCAATATTGACCTGTTTCAAACTCTCACGCAATTCATTCAATCTTTCATTATTCCTGAGATCATCTACTTTAAATCCCAGATCAAAAATAAGTTCTCTCGTCTCTACATAAGATTCAGGATGGATCGGCGTCAGGGCCAGGGGATCATCTCCAGCAAAAATACGCACAAAACCAGCTGCCTGGGTAAAGGTCTTCGGCCCCAGTCGGTATACATTCTTTAATTCATCTCTGTTTTTAAACCTTCCATTCTCCTCCCTGTTATCCACTATATTACCGGCAACATTGCTATTAATACCAGCAACATACTGGAGCAGAGAAACCGAAGCTGTA